>JASFIU010000111.1:0-11167 GCA_050122495.1 Desulfobacterales bacterium
GCGCGATGCGGGCACCCGGAGCACAGGGTCGGACGCCTGCCGGGAGCTGCTTTTATGGTATAGGCTTCGGATTTGAGCCCGGCAAATTGGCTGACAATTTCCTGTATTTTTTCAGGGTTAAGTTCGCCGACCCTGGGTACCGTATTCGATAACTTGCCCTTGACGCGATAGCGGTCGGCCAATTGCATCTCGATTACACCCATGGTTTCTTCAATAACTAAAACATCTTCATAGTCAGTGATAATATGTTCAATAAATTTACTGTGCAGCGGAAACGGTTGCAGAACCTGATAAAAGGGGATTTTCGACCAGATTTTCAATTCTCTCAAAATGTCTTTGGTATGCGCCGCCGCCACACCCGAGGCAATAATCGCTTTGCCCGATTTGGCTTTACGATTAAGTTTTTGGGGGGCTGTCGGTCGATATTTGGCAATGGCCGCCAGCTTTTCTTCCAATTCATGGTGCAGCTGCAACCGGAATTTGGGAGTTGCCGCCCAGCGGGTTGGATTTTTTTCAAATTGCGCCTGGCGTTTTTTTTTCGGAATGGCCCCCAGTGATATATCCTGACGAGAGTGACACACCCGGGTGGTCGGGCGCACCATCACCGGGGTATTAAAGGATTCGCTTAATTCATAGGCAACCCCCATCAGCTCTTTGGCCTGACGCGGTGAATCCGGATCCAGCACCGGTATTTTGGCAAACATGGCCATCAACCGGCTGTCCTGCTCGGTCTGTGAGGAGTGGGGGCCGGGATCATCGGCACTGATTAAAACAAATCCACCCTTTATCCCCATATAGGCCGCACTCATCAACGGATCCGAAGCCACATTCAGGCCGACCTGTTTCATGCTCACCGCGGATCGCAGACCCGTCTGGCAGCCGGCATAGGCGATCTCAAAGGCGACTTTTTCGTTGACCGCCCATTGGGTATGCATGGATATCGATTCTTCATTTTGAAAATAAGCCACCGCCGCAAGAATTTCGGAAGCCGGTGTTCCCGGATACGAGGTCGCAATGGCACACCCGCTTTCGATCAAGCCACGCGCTATCGCTTCATTCCCTAACAATAATCTTCTTTTACTCACGAATCTAATCCTTCTTAAGTATCACTATGATTGGCTACAAAATTTATTATGATGGCTTCGAGTCTAACCCGCAACCCGTAACACGCAACTCGCAACACGCAACCCTTAATACCTTAAAGCTCAAAAGATGCCACACTGATAATCAAAGGCAAATCCCGCATTTTATCGATCACATCTTCCGGAATCGGCGTGTCCGTCCGCAGAAATATCATGGTTTTTTCGCTAGCTTCTTCCAGACCCACCCGCATGCGGCTGATATTGATATTATGATCACCCAGAAGGGTTCCGATACTTCCAATAGCACCGGGCTTGTCATGATTATGGATTAATATGAAGCGATCGACCGGTTCCAGTTCGAGCCGAAAATTGTTGATATTCACCACCCGGGGATTTTTGCGGCCGAATATCGTACCGGCAACCTTATTTTCGTCTTTATCTGTAACGGCCCGAACGGTAATTAAATTAAGATATTCCTCGGATTCGGCAATCCGGGCTTCCGTTATTTTAATACCTCTTTCTTTGGCTAAAACGCGGGCGTTGACAAAGTTGACATCGTCTTTAATCATGGGCGTCATCAGGCCTTTTAACATAGCCGTCGTCACCGGGGAAAGATCGAGATCATTAAAATCTCCTGTATATTCGATCAGGATCTCTTTAATCGGCCCCCGTGAAAGCTGGGTCAGCAAACAACCCATCCGGTCGGCGAGGGTTAAATACGGGTTGAGCTTTTCGATCAAATCACCACTGACCGCAGCAACGTTGACCGCATTAATCACCGTTTCGGTTTTAAGGTAGGCGATGATCTGCTCCGCTACCATGACGGCCACATTGGTCTGAGCTTCCAGAGTCGAAGCACCCAGATGAGGAGTGCAAATCACACGATCAATTTCAAAAAGCGGGCACACGCCGGGAGGCTCGCTTTCAAAGACATCCAGAGCCGCCCCGGCAACCTTGCCGGATTTCAAAGCTTCGTTCAGATCGGCCTCATCAACAATACCGCCGCGGGCGCAGTTAATGATCATGACGCCGTCTTTCATCTGATCGAAGGCCTGCTTGTTAAGCAACCCGAGCGTGTCTTTGAGCTTGGGCACATGCACCGTGATATAATCGGACCTGCGATACAAGTCCTCTATCGAAACGGCTTCAAAGCCGGCTTTTTCAATGTGCTCGTCCGGAATGTACGAATCGTGGACAATGACCTGCATCTTCAGACCGCGGGCGCGGTCAGCTACAATGGAGCCGATTTTTCCGAAACCGATAACACCAAGCACTTTGTTATAAATCTCCCGGCCCTGCAGCTTTTTCTTCTCCCACTTGCCGGCCTTTAGGGTTGAAGTCCCCCACGGGATGTTGCGGGTCAACGCCATCATCATTGCGATGGTATGTTCGGCGGTCGTGACCACATTTCCGGTGGGCGTATTCATGACAACAACCCCCTGTTTGGTCGCTTCCGGGATATCAACATTATCGAGGCCGATGCCTGCCCGGCCCACAACTTTTAGATTTTTGGCGGCCTTGAGGAGATCCGCATCAACCTGAGTGGCACTTCGGATGACCAGTGCCTGGTAGCCGCCGATAATTTTTTTTAGTTCTCCGGGATCAAGACCGGTTTTAACGTCAACTTCAAGCCCCGGTTCTTCCTCAAACATTTTGATCCCTGCTTCGCCGAGATTGTCGCTCACCAATATTTTCATATCATACCCCCTGAGCTTCTGGGTCCCTATTATATTCATGGTGGGATTTTAGAGCGGATCGTCTGAAAGGATACACAAATGAGTCCTTTTGCTGGCTTGACACCGTTTTGTATACGGTATACAAAAACCTGTCAAGCAAATTATCCGGCTCTTTTTTTCGATGTCTTTGAGGTATCCCGCTAAAAATGATAAGAATATTTCCAAATAACCAACAGCTTGATAAGGACCATAAAATGAAAGCAGAAGAGATTATCGCCGGTGAAGATTTTCAGAAATGTATCGAATTCCACGGGCACCTGTGCCCGGGGCTTACCATGGGGTATAAGGCATCGGTGGCCGGGCTTGAATGGCTCAAGGCGCATCGATCCGTGGATGAAGAAATAGTGACCATCGTGGAAACCGACGCCTGCGGCGCAGATGCGGTGCAGGTAATGACCGGATGCACCTTCGGCAAGGGCAATTTTATTTTCAAGGACCACGGTAAAATGGCGTTTACTTTTTTCAGCCGTCAATCCGGCAAAGGCATTCGGGTGGTTTTAAAATCAGATGTCCTCAAACCGGATGAAAAGCATTTAGAGCTGATTCAAAAAAAGCAAAACGGCACAGCCACCGACGCAGAGTTGGCGGAATTTAAAAGGCAGTTTGAAAAAAGAACTCGCGATATTTTGGAAAAACCCGCTGAAGATATCTTTGACTTAAAAGAAGCGCAATTTGACTTGCCTGCTAAAGCACGAATCGAACCCTCGATAGCCTGCTCACAATGCGGTGAGCCCACAATGGAATCCAGACTCGTCGATGAGAGAGGTCTGCGGATGTGCAGAAGTTGTTCCACTGCCTTCACAGATTAAACTCATCAGAAAAAATGCTGGGAACTCCACAATAGAGCGTAACCTGAAGTAACGCTAGATTGAGAAACAACCAAATATCGGTGAACTAAAGATACGCGTACGGCATCACAGTAAAGTATGATGTTCGATTATGATGAAAGCAGGGTGTGGAATGTAGCTGATGTCCAAATTCACGTTTTTTGAGATAGGTTAATGTATACTAACACAGATTAACAGCGGACAAATCCGGTAAGACTATTTTTTGTTTTCCTCGGTTTTACTTCGCTTTATACTTTCCAGGCGCTCTAAAAGAGTTTTAGCTTTTGTAAGATTCTTGTTTACGTCTTTGTAATTCGGATCGAGTTTTGAGACAGACTCCCACTCTTGGATCGCTTCAGCCAATTTTTGATCGCCAAAGTAGGCCAGCCCCTTATCGTAGTGTACTTGCTTATAGGTAGTTTCGCACTTTTCGATATTCTTCTGGCACTGGGCGCAATTTTTATCGTATTGCAGCGATGACTTGAATTCATCCCGGGCCGCCAGATACTCTTCTTTGCCAAAAAAAATCAATCCCTGTTCAAAATGCGACTTTGCGAGGTAATCGTTTACCTGGGAATCATTGGGATTCTTTCTTGCAAGCGCTTCGAATTTAACAATCGCTGCTGGATATTTTTTCTGGTTATATAGTGCGATCGCATCCTGACGAAGGTTGGCGATACTTTCTTTCTGGATTGTAGTAATATATTTGCGGCAGTCGGCACAGTCCTTGTTGTATTTCAGTGACGTTTCGAATTCATCGGTCGCCTGCGGGTAATCTTTTTTATCAAAAGATTGGCGGCCTTTTTCAAAATAGGCAAGCGCCATGTAGTTAATGGCCACTTTATCGGCAGGATTCAGGTTTAACACCTTATTAAATTCGGTGATCGCATCGGCATATTCCTTGTTTTTATAAAGTTCAATTCCAAGCTCCCGGTAGTTAACACTCTGATCTTCAACCACCTGTTCTTTCGGCGGCACCTTCTTGCGTACCACTGTCGGTTTCGGCACCGCGGCTGTTTTCTTTTCTACCGTCTCGCCTTCTGCCAAAAAGGGAAGCCCTTCAACCTCAGGAATCTTTAGCTCCTGCCCGACCTTTAAGCTGGAGCCGTCTTCTATGCTATTAAATTTCGCAATGACGTCGAACTTGCTTAGATCACCGTAATATGTCTTGGCCAGTTTCGACAGTGTTTCTTCCGGTTTAACGGTGTGGATAATGTAACGTTTAACCGTGATAATTTGACCGGGTAGTGCTTCCGATGGTTCGCCGCTGTCGCTTTGAATCTTTGCGGGATCTGCAATAATCGGGGTTCCTTCAATAACGGGAACTTTAATGACCTGGCCGACTTTGACCTTGGTGGCGTCCTCCAATTCGTTGTATTCTGCGATTAGATGAAACTTGCGGTAATCGCCGTAGTAACGCTCGGCCAGGGTTGCAATGGTTTCATCAGCTTGAAGTGTATGCGAAATGTAGCGTGTTACATGCTCGATTTCTTTTCTGGCAGCGGTCAGCTTTTCTTTGGCTTCCACGTGGTCGGGGTTATATCGCAATGCCGTTAGAAATTCTTTGCGTGCCGGCGGGTATTGGCCCTGGCGATAATACTTTAAACCGATTTTGTAATGCTTCTCTGCTAACTCGTTGAGTTGAGATTCTAACGCTGTGCTTTTTTCTATAGCCAGTTTATTCTCGGGGTCCACCGTGAGAACGAGCTTGTATTGTTTCAAGGCCTCAACTAGATCACCCTTTTTTTCATATTCCTGCGCTTGGGCCGTATATTCTTTTGAAAGCTGCTCCGGAGATTTGGTGCCGAATTGAGCACATCCGGCTACCCAGGCAACCAAAAAGATGACGCTGATGATGACTGCTCTATTTTTCATGACTTTCTCCCTTTAAGGAAACATGATTAAAGGTTTTCAGTCGGGAAATAAAGGATTGCATATCCTTTTTTAATATTTGATCCCTACGCAACGTCAAAGGATTTGCGAAAAAAGGGTTGCCGCCTCTGTTTACAGACATGGCCACTTTGTACCCTGCCTCCCGAGCCATCTGAATCGACTGCTGATCATAACGACCGAACGGGTAAGCCAAAAAATAGGTGTCCTGGCCTAATTTTCGATCTATGATTTTTTTGGAACCGTGGAGCTCCTGCCTAACCCGGGCAATAAATTCCTGCTCGGTTTCACCCTCCTTGGGCTCAGTCAGGTCACTGTGATAAATGGTATGCGAACCGACCGTGAATCCTTTGCCTTGCATATCTTTGAGCTGTTTCCAGGTGATGGCCATTTTGGAAACACCGACGAAATCGGTGTAGATAAATAAGGTGGCGGTAAATCCATATTTGCTTAGGATCGGATAAGCAATATCATAAACCGATCGGTAACCATCATCCATGGTAATGAGGACAGATTTTTTAGGAAGCCCCTGGCGATATTTAAGAAAAGAAAGAAGTTCTTCAGCGCTGATGACGTGATACCCGTTTTCCTTTAGATATCGCATTTGAAGATCAAACGTCTTTGCCGGCATACATAGCGGGGAATCACAGTCCTTGGCAAACCGATGATACGTCAATATCGGTATGGTTTGAAACCCATCGGAGCTGAGTCCGGCTCTATTCCGATCCTTCAGCGGAATCACAACGGCGCTGCCACGTTTGAAGGGAACGCCCGTATTGGCTTCCTCAACCATCCAGGATTTGTCTTTAGTGCCCAGAAATTTTTCAGCCAGCTCCGCAGGGGTTTCGCTGTCCTGCAAATAATAGACAACATAGTCTTCAGAGCGAAATAGCCTTTTATCTGAAGGTTGCGTGGTTGCTTTTGTAGGTGCGCAGGCGTTTAAAACAATCGAGCTTATTCCTAAAAGCACTAAACATAATATAATTGTATAGAAACTTAAGCACCGCTCAATTCGAGATAGAGAAATAAGATAAGGAAACATAGTAGCCCTCGGATGCAAGCTGAGCCAAAAGAATACGATTTTTCAAGCAAAAAGTGATTGAACGTGTCTGCTGATCTATGCTCACCACTAGAAAACCTAAGGGCATTTTTCAATAACAGATCCGCTCTGGCGCATGCTCGTGGTTCAGTCAACCTATAATCATTAATCTGTTTTTCGATTGATTGTCAATTAAATATCATACTTCATATTTGCCTAAAATAATAGGGCAACGCGCAAATTGTTGAAATTTCCGGCAGTTAATTTACTTGACTTTGATTTTCGACCATAATAATTTAGTAATGGCGAAATTCGGCGTTGCCCTTTCCAAACAGGCCCAACGATGTCTAATTAAGCGGCAAATATAGAGAATAGATAGAATTGGTTTCAAAACTATCACCCTATGGATAAGGGGATGACGACCAAATGGATTCAATTCGGCGATTCGGCAATCGTTTAAACACGCGCCATTTGATCATTGTTGTGGTTATCTGGTGGCTGGTAATGATGATCGTTTACACCATTATTACACTGCGGGCAAACCACCTCAAAGACAAATTAAGGGCAACTGGGGTCGAAATTACGAACGAGTTTTCAAAGCTTGTCAGCCTGCCTCTTTTAGAAAAAAATTCTCAATCAATTTCCACATTACTGACCGATGCAGTTAATCGACCGGATGTAATTTACGCATCGGTAGTTGATCACCGCAATACGGTTGTTGCCTTCACCGGAACCGGTCATCTCATGCCGGATCGAACTGAAGCGGTCCGTTCGATTGAACAAGTAGCGCTGTGGGAAGGTGGATTTGCCAGCCATGCCAAAATTCTTAATTTCGTCTCAGACGTAACATACGCTGGTACTAAAATTGGAGAAATTTTTATTGGTCTATCCACCCCGCAAACATTTCAGATTCGTAAGCAATTTTTATTTGTGGCTGTATTCAGCTCTTTGCTATTATTGCTTTTCGCCGCGGCACTACGTTATCAAGCAATCAAAACATTTCTGCTGAAATATCTAAATCTGAGTAGGTCGAGCACTGCAATCGATTCTGATTTACAGCAAAAACCTGTAGTCTGTCCGTTATGCGGAACGCACCACCCGTTATCAAATAAATTATTCAATCGCGCAGGCCTCGACCAGTTTTTGAAGAGCAATGACGCCAAACAAATCTCGAATCCGAGTGTTGCTGATTCCAAGCGAGCGGATCTGCCGCAAATGGCTGAAAACGGGGATCTCTCACGGATCAGGCGCCAGATCATATTACGCTGCACCGAGATTATTAAGAAGCTGACCGCCTGATGGACGTTAGCGAACGAGAAGGAGGTGTTCCATGCTTGTTACTGAAATTGCCACAACCACAGTGGTCAAAATGAAAGAAATTTCAACAAGCACCTTCACAAAAGTTGCCAGAGGGATGAAGCGTATATCAAACATAAAATTCATTGAACGCAACCGAAAACAAATCGCCATTTGTCTGGGCATTTGGCTTCTCATCAATTTTAGCGGCTATATCTTTTATCACTACGCCTTTGAGCGTAGAAACGACACCTTCTTCCAGCAGGGACTTTCGGAAACCCAAAATCTCGAGTCCAAAAGCGGGCCTTTTGTTCTGGAAAAAGACATCCTCTCCCTAAATGTGGCCATCAAAGAATTGCAAGATATAGGCGATCTAAAATTTGCTGCGATTACGGATCACAAAAATAATATCCTGGCTCACACAAACGCGGACATGATGAATCGAAAATTTGAGCCACTGCAAAATGAAAAACCAATCGATACGCTTGACGGGGTTAAAATTATATCCGGAATTTCCGCAGACAAATCAGCGGTTGTCGGTTTTTTTAAAAATATAATTTTTTCGGATGTCGAGATCGGAAAAGTGTGTGTGGCTCTTTCCACTGTAAATCTGAACAGCGCACTGAATCGTCTGCGTTTAATTTACCTGTCCGGGGTTGTATTGACCATACTACTGTTGGCCCTCAGTCTGTTCCTATTGGATCGACGCGCCAAAGCCAGAGCGCTTAAATTGGAACAAGAAATTGAAAAAATGGATCGGATCGGCCCTTATCTTTTGCATAAAAAAGTCGCCCGGGGCGGAATGGCCGAACTATTTCTAGCCGATTACGTTCGTCGAGACGGATTTAAAAGAAAAGTGGCCATCAAACGAATCTTACCGCATCTTGCAGGAAATCAGGATTTTATCAAAATGTTTACCCGCGAAGCCAGGCTGGCAGCCCTATTGCAGCACCCGAATATTGTTCAAATCTTCGATTACGGGAAAATCGAAAATGCATATTTTATCGCCATGGAATATATCGATGGGAAAAATTTGGGAGAAATCCTTGCAGCCTTGAAACAGGGCCTGCCCGTTGACAAGGCTGTTTTTATTATGTCTCGAATTTGCAAAGGCCTGGATTATTCTCACACCAAACGGGATGATAAAACCGGCGAGCCGTTTCATATCGTCCATCGCGATATCAGCCCTCAGAACCTGCTGATTTCTTATCAGGGAGAGGTGAAAATAAGTGATTTTGGGATCTCGAAGGCCAGGTCCGAGCCGAGCTTAACCCAAGCCGGGGTTGTGAAAGGAAAAATGGCCTATTTATCGCCTGAACAGGCCCTGGGTGAACCGATTAACCACCAGGCGGATATTTACGCCCTGGGCCTTGTCTTTTATGAAACGCTTACCGGAAAAAGAGTATATCGGTTTAGCAGCGATGTCGATGCGATTCGAACCATTCCGAAGATGGAAATAGAACCCGTCAGCAATTCAGTCCCCGAAGTTCATGAAGAGTTAAACCACATTGTGATGAAATGTCTGGAAAAACAAAAGGATCTGAGGTACCCGAACGTTTCGGCTTTATATGATGATCTGGCGGCATTTAAAAAGGAACATAAACTAACGTTCGACGCCTCCGATCTTGCAGATTTTATGAAAACAAATTTCAAGAAGAACTAATCCCCCTCACGTAAATATTAGAACCCATCAATTTTAGGCGCTTGCCATGCACAAAAAGATTTTTGCCGGCAAAACCGATGTCGGGCTTAAGCGTAAAAACAATGAGGATGTCTTTGTAATAAACCCTGAACAGGATTTTTGCCTTGCAGCAGATGGTATGGGCGGAGCCGCAGCCGGTGAGATTGCCAGCAAAATTTTTGCCGATACGACTCAAGATATTTTCGCAGAAAACACCGAACGTTCGCAAAAAGAGGTCTTATATCGGATTCAAAAAGCCTTTGGTGCTGCCAATGAAAAAATTTTAGCGCATGTAATTGAGAATATTGGTCACAAAGGGATGGGATGTACGGCCGAAATTCTGGCTTTCTTCGATAGTGGATTTATTGTCGGGCATATCGGAGACAGCCGCACCTACCGATTAAGAGACGGTTATCTCGAACAACTCACCCAGGACCACACCATCGTACAACAGCAGTTTGAGGAAGGCTTGATATCCTCAGACCAGATTAAAGACCATCCGCTGCGCAATGTCATCTTTCGTGCCGTTGGTATAAAGGAAGATCTCGCCCTTGATCTGATTATCGGGAAAATTTTTTCAGGAGATCTGTTTCTTCTCTGTTCGGACGGTTTAACCGATATGGTCCCGGACGAGCAGATTCTGGAGATTCTTTGTTCCGATAATGACATTCCCCCCAAAGCCGAACAACTCATCAAGGCCGCTAAGGATGCCGGTGGAATCGATAATATTACAGTGGTTCTAGTTGCCATAATTTAATTAATAAAATCAAATTGTTATATAATATATTTAAATTATTACATAAACTTATTAGCTCTGACCTGTAATGAAAGTTGAGCCATGCCAAAACCGTATTTAGAGTGGACCGATGAGGACCGTCAAACCCAACATTTAGAAATCGTCGATAAGGTCTTTATCGGACGAAGCTGCAAGGGAGTGGACCCTCAAAAAAGGATTTTAGTGCAGGATGCACAGGTATCCAGGGATCATGCTGTCATTAGCCGCCGGGGAGAATATCTTAAGATCACCGACAGGAGCAAAAATGGTACCTGGGTAAACGGCACCCGATTGGCAGCCGGCGCATCCAGCAACCTTGCGGATGGCGACACGATTAGCGTAGGCGATTTTTCTTTGCGGGTGTTTTATCCTGAAAACGTTACCGATGTCACCGATGCCGCGATATTAACCGACGGCACCCGGGTAACCCCGACCGAGATAATTGTAACCAATGTTGTTGCCGATGTCAGGGGCTTCTCGACGTTCTCCCAGGCACATGCGTCATCCGATGTCTATGCCTTGATGAAGGAAATATTTGATACATTCAGCGCCATTGTGTACAATTATAAAGGAACCATTAAAGATTACGCCGGTGACGCCGTCTATGCGTTTTGGGATCATGCCGTTAAACCGATAAGCAAGCAGGCGGTATTGGCCTGCCAGGCAGCAATCCATCAGACCGAAACCGTAAACGAAATCCGTACCAAGTTAAGCGGTAAAAATACTGCAGCCGATAATTTGCAACTGGGCTGGGGTATAACAACCGGCAAGGTGACGATGTCACATTATGGTTCGCGTGCGGCTGATTTGGCTTTAGTTGGCGACTGCACAAATCTGGCTT
>JASFIU010000112.1:0-11158 GCA_050122495.1 Desulfobacterales bacterium
GTTGTACAGGAATCGGTTTTTACCCGCCGCGGCGTCGACCGGGTCATGCGTTTTGCATTTGAACTCGCCCAGACACGTGAGGCCAAACACATTACCTCGGCGACCAAGTCTAACGGAATCATCCACACCATGCCTTTCTGGGACGAACGCTTTGCTGCCATCGGGCGTGAGTATCCGGATATCCGCGCCGATCAGTACCACATCGATATTCTGACGGCCAACTTCGTCCTGCATCCGGACTGGTTCGACGTAGTGGTGGGCAGCAACCTTTTCGCTGATATCCTCTCTGATCTGGGCCCGGCTGTGGCGGGAACCATCGGCGTCGCACCTTCAGCCAATATCAATCCGACCGGTGAATATCCCTCCATGTTCGAACCGGTCCATGGCTCGGCGCCCGATATCGCCGGCAAAGGTATTGCCAATCCCATTGCGCAGATCTGGTCGGGGGCGATGATGCTGGATCATCTGGGTCACCCGCAGGCAGCGGCCGCCGTTGAGAAAGCCATAGAAACCGTGCTGCAAACCTCTAAACTGCAGACACCGGATATGGGGGGCAAGGCAACCACGGAGGAATTGGGAAAAGCGATTGCAGAAGCGATCTGACCTCGACATTTTAAACAAAATGTCCGGGGATTATTTGTTATTGGTTATTTGTCATACAAATCGAACAACCCCTTCAGTACCTTATTACCAATAACCAATAACAATTAACGAATAACTGTCCTTTTTTGAGGACTGTAAAATATTTGGATTAAGGCAGCAGCTGCAAGGGAAAATAAACCTGCGATGTTGGCCCAGTATTGCGGCCAAAAGAGCCCGAAAGCGGCCAAACCAAACAGAATGGTCTCTAACCATGTGGCACGACGCAATAAGTAGCGGTCCAGTGCGGAAGCAAAGGCTAACAGCCCAAATGTCGTCATAATCATGGTCAGTCCCACCTCCCAGTGAAACAATTCATAATTTTCACCCATACCCAAAAGCGGTCTGTAAGCCATAACAATGGGAATGATATAAAGCCCCTTGGCAAGCTTCCATGAAGTGAAGGCGGTTTGCATGGGATTGGCCCCTGCGACTCCCGCGCCCGCAAAACTTGCCAGACTCACTGGAGGCGTTACATTGGCATCCTGTGAATACCAGAACACGATCATATGCGCGACCATTATGGGAACGCCCATATCCAAAAGGGCGGGACCGGCCAATGTGGCCAGGACGATATAACTGGCCGTAACCGGCAGCCCCATACCCAGCACCAGCGATGCCCCGCCGATCAAAAGAATCGCAAGGGCCTTAATCCCATAGCTAAGATCCAAAACCAAACTAGAAAACTTAAGCCCCATTCCGGTGAGGGTAACCATACCGACGATGATGCCGGCTGCGGCACAGGCTGAAGAAACCATCATGGCATTTTTGGCTCCTTTTTCAAGCGCCATGATAATCAGTTTAAGCTCATTAAGACCGAATCTGCCCGGGCTAATGCGCTCTGAATGGTCTCTGGGGAAGCGCATCGTATTTACCACCCATCGAACCGTATTTGCAATCAAGCTTATGGCCAGTGTACTCATCACCGCAACAAATCCGGCCATCATGGGCGAGTAGTTTGCGACCAGCACATAAATCAATATCATTAAAGGGATAATAAAGTGCAGCCCCTCTTTCATGACGTTCATAATCCGCGGCAAACTCTCTTTGGGTTGTCCCTTGAGCCCAAACTTCTGAGCTTCATAGTGTACGAATACAAGCACGGTGAAATAATACATTATCGCCGGCACCAGGGCGGCTTTTATAATGGTAAGGTAGCTTGTATCTGTGAACTCGGCCATTAAGAAAGCGCCTGCTCCCATGATGGGCGGCATCATCTGACCGCCGGTTGATGCGGCCGCCTCGATCGCCCCTGCGACATGGGACCTATAGCCGACTTTTTTCATCATGGGAATTGTAAAGGAACCGGTGGCCACCACATTGCCCACCGCTGAGCCCGAAACCGAACCCATAAAGCCGGAAGCGACTACGGAGGTCTTGGCAGGACCGCCTGAAAAGCGGCCTGTGAGTGAATAGGCCAGATCGATAAAGAAGGCGCCTCCGCCAGTCGTCTCCAGAATGGCACCAAAGAGTACAAAAACAAAGACAAACGTAGCGGCCACGCCAATGGGCAGGCCAAAAATTCCTTCGGTGGTGAGCCATAACGTGGTGGCAATGCGCTCTATGCTGTAGCCCTTGTGCATTACCAGTTCCGGCATGTAAGGTCCGTACATGGCATATAAAATAGCTGCCACGCATACGCCGACCATAAACAGCCCGATCAACCGGCGGCAGGCCTCCAGGACCAGAACGGTGCCGATGATGCTGACCACCAGATCGCTTGTCAGCCAGTCCCCCTGGCGCTCAAATATGGCTGTGAGATTATGGCAGATGTAAAACGTGCAAAAAACTGCCGCACAAACCAGCGCCCAGTCAAAAAAGAGCCAAAAATTGAACGTATCCTTACGGGCATTTTTATGAGCGGGTTTGAGTAAAAACGTCAGGCACAGGATGGCACCCAGGTGGATGGAACGTTGCACCATGGCGGTAAGCGCTGCGATCCCGGCAGTGTATATCTGGTATAGACTTAAGCTGACAGCCAGCGCCATCACCACGCGGGCGGTCATATCCACCAGCGTCGGGTTGCGATCCGCCGGTATGGCGTTGTTTGTCGAAGTTGCGGCGGCTTCTTGGGTCCGCCTCGCAGGCATATCCTTTTCAGACATATCTTCTCCTTGTTACCGGAAACCTTTTTAATCAAGCTGGGTCTTGCTGGGATTCAAGGTTTCACAGGAGTCGCTGAATGGGGAATGATGTAACGCCGGATCCGGTGCAGCATGCTCACGGGTTTTGCAGTAAACCGCACCGCTTCATGAGGCGCCACAGCAGAAAGGTTTTTCTTTATGCCCCGCCATATGATGGTATGATTCACACCAGGGCTCCCGACTCTAAGTATAAAATTTCCGGTCGGCAAATGCATATTTTCGATGACTTCATATGGTCCCCGCCGTACCATCCGGCCCGCACCAGGCATGCGGCCCATGCCGGCCCCGAATTTCAAATAGCGCTCCTCCTCGATATAAATACGCCCCTTTTCATCCAGACTGTGCTCTTCCCATATGGGCGCATTTTCGACCGAGTGATAGTAGTGCAACGTAAAGCGCTCGCCGGCTTTTAAGGGCAAAACCAAAAGCGGCTTGCCACTTTCTACAAGTGTTAGCTGCAATTCCAATCCGCCCGGCATAAACCAGGCAGCCAAAAGTAAGAAAAAGACCAGGCCGGTAATAGAAAAGATTATAAATCTGCCCGGCCTGGTCAAGGGTTCACCTTTTACGGCGTCAGATTTGCAGGGACGCTTATACCCTTTTCTTTCAGGTATTTGATCGTGCCCGGATGCAGCGGAATGGGTGAATACTTAACCGCGTTTTCCGGGGTCGTGTATGAAGCCGATGGATGGATCTTGAGCAGATAGTCCTGGTGCTCATAAAGCGCCTTAGCCAGCTTGTAAACCAGGTCTGTTTTCAGAGACCCTTGGCAGATCATCACATTCCACACGCCGATGGTGGGAACCGCTTTATCTACTCCCCGGTAGACACCGCCGGCCAGATCCACAGCTGAATATTCCTTATTGGCGGCCAGGATTTTCTTTTGCTGTTCGGGCGTAAAATTAATAATGTGGATATCATGCGTGGTGGCCAGATCCAGTATGGAGCTGGTTCCGGGTCCCACGGACCATACCCCGACCTCGATGGTGCCGTCTCTTAATGCATTGGCACTTTCGGTAAAAGACAGACGGCTGTCTTTGTAGGAATCCAGTGGAATGCCCAGAGCCTTGAACACGGTTTCGGCCATAAAGTTAGTCCCGCTGCCCGGGCTTCCGGAACTGATATTTTTGCCCTTTACCTGTTCAATATTGGTAATTCCGGACTTTTTGAGCGTAACGACCTGCAGCAGGTTGGGATACATAATCGCCATGGACAGGATGTTGTGTTTTTTACCCTTAAATTTAGAAAGACCTTTAAGGCCGGCCACGGCGACGTCACCCATGACTTCCCCGATAACGGTTTCGCCCTTGTGGGCCAGTTTGACGTTTTCCACACTGGCCCCGGTAACCTCGGCCACCGCTCTGACACCGGGGGCATACTTGGTCCAGATTTCAGCAACGCCCCCGCCATAGGGGTAATAGATCCCACCGGTACCACCGGTTCCGATCGAAATGAACTCGGTGCGGGCCAGAGCCGGTCCGCTTAGCAACAAAATGGGAATTAATACAAAAATGCCCGCCAGGACACATTTCATACGCAACTTTTTCATTTTAAGCTTCCTCCTTCACGATCTGGTAAATGATTATTTGCGTTTTCAATATACCGACCTTGCCTAGTCCATCTCCATCGTTGTGACAACCACCAAAATATCCTTGGACATCTCATTGGTCTTAATAAAGGGGATTTTGACCGTTTCGGTCTTGCCGGGAGCGACCACCGGTGGTTTGCCTTTGCGCGGCACGTAATGGCCGGCGGCTTTACTCATGTCCTCCAGCCAGATGTTTAAACGATATCGCAGTGGCTTATCTGTGGGATTTTGAAGGCCGACCGTAAAAATCAATGAGGGTTGGCCGCCATGTTTACCCAGCGCGCAATCAAACTGGGTCAGCTTGACCTCATCGGTCACATCCCACTTGATGCTGGCATCACAGTTGGTCTTCTCGGGTGCACCTTTGCCCGCGCAGCCGGCAAGCCAGACCCCCAGCGCCAGACACAATACCAGAATTGGAATTGCTTTTTTCAGTCTCTTCATCCTCAAACCTCCTTTTCTAAACGTTAATGAGCCTGTCGATGCTATGTTTAAAATACAAAACCCCGATCTCCTGTCGAGAAAGGGGCTTCCAATGCGTTTGAATCATGGCTAATCTACCCATCGTAAAATCCAGAATCTATGGGTTATTATTAACGATTTTTGCTCAAACAGATTCCCAATAACAGCAAAATGGCAAAAAAGTCAAGAGTGCAGGTAAAGGATGCCAAGTTTAAATCATCAACCATGGCAATTTGTCGATTTTTTTCAAGAATAGCTGTTTAGAAAAGGCAATGTGTATGGGCGAGAATTTAGGATGGTTAAGCTTTTACATCCAGGGGCGCAGCCAATGAAGGAGGCCGAAGTAAATAAGGCTTACGATGATTAGTGCCGAACAGGGCCACCATAAATATCTATAGACAGACCCCATGGGGACATTGAAATGTTCGTTAGAAAGCAGGAAACACAAATGCAGCGGTGAAAGTAGAATCCCGGTAAAGCCACCGGCCAATATCAGCATAACATAGGCAGGAAGAAATTCGGACTCACCAAAGGAATGGATCAAGGGTATCAGTATGGGAAGGGCACTGCCCACAAAAGCGATGACGATCCCGCTGGACATGCCGATCAGAAACGGAAGGGCGATAGCGATCAGGATCAGCGGAACGTGCATTTGTACTAGCTCCTGGCCAACTGCATCAGCCGCATGGCTGCTTGCCAGAATCCCCTTGAAAATCAATACGGCCGCGACCATGTAAATCATTTTGAGAAGGCGGGGATTTCGCAGCGTTAACCAAATCCGGCTTCTGGATGTGCCGTTCGCATACCAGACCCATCCGATGGCCAGGCAAAGCGCCAGAATGAGCCCCAATTGTTTTGAAATCGGAAATGCCGGAAATAGGGTTGAAAAGATAAATCCCATGGCAAGGCCCGGAACGATAGCGATGACGATGGGCACCAGTTCTTTCAGGAAAGGCTTCCAGGGCGAGGGCTGATTGCCCGCGATGACCTCCCGGTTGAGTTCTGAATTTTTTAGCACCCAATACCCCAGCCATACCGCCACAAGGGTAAATGGAAACATGAGTAGCATAATAAATGGCAGGCTGAGATCCGTTATGACGGTAGCCAGCAGGACACCCGGATACAGGGGCCACCAGTGCTCCCAGATATGGCGGAACCAGTAGTTCACAAAACTGAGCTGGGCACCGGAAAGCCTGGATTGCGTGCCCAGTTCCTTGACCATCGGAGCCGAAAAAGCGGCCCCGCCCGGCATGGGCAAAAGGCCGATAAGTGCCGGTAAAATAACCAGATTCAGACGGGGGCTTGAAACCAAACCCCGAAATCGGCCCAGAAGCCGCTGCATCTGACCCGCCATCTCCATGCTGTTGGAAAGGACCAGAATGAGCGCAACGATGCCGGCAATCGATAAGGTCTTCGGGTCTAGGATGGATGCGACCATGGATTTTAGCATCGCCAGCGGCTTTAACCCGAATAAGGCGCTTAAAAATATGGCGCCCAGTATGAATGCATTGCCCAGAGAACGGTTTTTTCTGATGCAAATCAGGACGAAGATAAAGACCAGCAGCACTCTGATGATAGCGGGGATGTGCTCAACAATTGACATTTCTCTTTATCTCAAAAGGTTACAGAATCTGTTGGTGCGTGCTCGCATTCTTGAGCCAAGTTTGCAACATCAAATAGCAAATAGTTTGCATTGGATCAAGACAGCAAAATCCATTTGTGACAGGCTCTGGTTATTTCAAATTTTAACCTTCCGGTTTCAGCCTTGTTGACACCTATAGCAACTATATGTACATAGTCGACAATCGATAAAATCCGCTGTATCCGATCGATCATTGAAATACGAAACCGAACCCCAAAGGAATATCTTGCGATGATGGCATTTGAATTTATTCGAACCGCACTTTTTGTACCGGGCAACCGACCGGATCGAGTGGACAAAGCCGTCGGTACGGCTGCCGATGTTGTCATTATCGATCTGGAAGACGCCGTGCCCTACTCTCAAAAAAAGGAAACACGACCGGTTGTTCGGGAAAAGGTACTGGATTATCCGGAGCGTCCGGTCTTTGTGCGTGTAAATGCCTTGGACACGGAATTTTTTGAGGAAGACCTCAACGCGGTGGTGGTCGACGGGCTTGCCTGTATCATCGTTCCAAAAATCGAAGCGGCTGCACAAATTCAGCAAATCAATCAGGGATTGCTAAAGGTTGAGAAAAACAAAGGATTACGACCGGGGAGCGTTTCAATCATACCCTTGATTGAAACCGCTCTGGCGGTTGAGAATGTTTTCCAAATCGTCTCCCAGAGAACCGATCCGCAAAGGCTTTTTACGGTTGCTTTTGGTGCGGCCGATTTTGCTCTGGATATGGGATTTACAATCACCAAAACCGGAGAGGAGCTTTTTTATCCGCGGTCGAGGATTGCGGTTGCCTGTCGGGCGGCCGGTGTGGAGCCGCCCCTGGACACGCCTTTCATGATCGATCTCAAGGACCTCAAAGCACTTGAAGCCGACACGAAACGCGCCTGCCAGCTTGGATTTCAGGGTAAGCTGTGTATTCATCCCAACCAGATAGACATCTGTAACCGGCTATTTTCGCCAACAAAAGACGAAATCGAATATGCTCAAAAAGTAATTCAGGCCTTTGATGCGGCTGAGGCTTCCGGTACGGCTGCAATCCAGTTGGAAGGCAAATTTATTGACTACCCGGTGGTGGAGCGCTCCAGGCGGATATTAAAAATTTCAAAATCAATAGCCTAAGGCTGATCTGCTGTGTTGTCGCTGTGTTGACCGGGACCGGAAGTTAGAGGAATGATGATTCGATTTTCTAAAACTTCACTTGTGCCGCTGATTCACTCCAAGCTTGATCATCTACCTCTGGTATCATTTTATGCGAGAACACGCGGCTGGCCGTTTGTTATTGCCTGGCTTCATCGCATCAGCGGCTTGCTCATGGTGCTATATATCTGGGTTCACGTTTACACCCTTTCTTTCCTGGCCGTGCCTGATGCTTACAACGCCAAAGTAGCAGGTTTCGGTTCTTTCCCCTTCTCTTTTCTGGAATGGCTGCTGGCATTACCGATAATCTTTCACGCCCTCAATGGCGGCCGGTTGATCCTTTATGAAATCTTCGGGATTCGCGAGGATGATTCCTTGATTCGCTGGGTATTGGGACTTTCGGCGACGTATTTCTTGTTGGTGGGGCTGTTGATGATCATGGGGAATCAATCCGTATCACCGGTCTTTTTTTGGCTGGTCATTTTTCTCATCGCTATCCTCCCGGGCTATTGGGTTGCCGCCAAAATCCGGAATATGGCAGGTTCGACCACCTGGAAACTGCAGCGCATCAGCGGCGCTTATCTGATGGTCATGATTCCTGCCCATCTGCTTTTCATGCACCTTCAGACCGCGGTCGGCCACGATTCCGCCGTTGTGATTGCGAGAATGCAAAATTTCTTCATAAAATTTATAGACCTGACGCTGGTGGCGGCCGGGCTATATCACGCCGGATACGGCCTAACGTCAGTCATCAGGGATTATCTAAAGCCCGGGCTGCTGCTAACCGGCTCGACTTTTCTGATTGTCTTCATAATGGCCGTTGTCGGCTGGATCAGTATAAAGCTCACAATAACAATATAAAACGCCATATTAAATTTAGAGCATGCGAGTACTGGAGTGTTGGCTTCGTTTTTTCGTTACGTGTTGCGAGTTGCGGGTTGCGCGTCTTGACCTAAAGAGCTTAATTTCCAATATTTTAACGCGCAACCCGTAACCCGTAACGCGTAACTCGAAACACAAAAAAATATCAAATGAACAAAGATTTACAAATAGATACGACTGTTCGATGCGACCTGCTGATTATCGGTGCCGGCGGGGCCGGGTTGCGTTGCGCGGCCGAGGTACTGGGTAAAAGGCCTCAGACCCATATTGTTGCCATAACCAAAGGGTCTCATCCGCAAAAGTCACACACGTCTACTGCCCAGGGCGGCCTGGCCGCCGTCGATCCTAAAGATCCGGCCGATAAACCCATTTATCACATGTTTGACACCTGGAAAGGATCCGATTGCACGGCCGATCAAAACATCATCCGTAAAATCTGCGATGCGGCCTGGGATCAGATTATGTGGCTGGAAAATAGAGGGATGCATTTCAGCCGTGACGTTGACGGAAAGCCCGGCAAGCGAACATTTGGCGGCCATACAGTCGGTTTCGGGGAATCTTCGGCTTACCGGGCGGTTTTTGAGGCCGATCGAACCGGTAAAGGAATCATGGATACCTGCTGGGGGGAATCTTTGAAGCGGGACGTTTCCTTTATCAACCAAGCGATTGCCACCGAGCTTCTCTTTAATGACCGCCAATGCGTAGGGTGCGTTGTTTTCAGGCAAACGGAAGGCGAATTCATCCGGATTCTGGCCAAGGCCACGGTTATAGCCACCGGCGGCAGCGGCCAGATTTTCAAGGTCACTACCAATTGCCGCCAAAATACGGGTGACGGTCCGGCCCTCATTCTCCAGGCCGGGCTCGGCGTTATGGATCCCGAAGCCGTCCAATTTCATCCCACCGGAATTGTGGGCCCCGGGATTCTGGCCAGCGAAACCCTGCGGTCGGTCGGCGGTATTCTGCGCAACCGGGACGAGCACGCTTTTATGGAGCATTATGCGCCTAAAATGAGAGAATTGGCGCCCCGGGATCTGGTGTCGCGGGCGATTGCCTCTGAAATCCGTGAGGGGAGAGGCATTTTGAATTCCGACCACAATGTTGAGCATATTTGGATCGATTTGCGGCATCTACCGGATGCGGTCCACGACCAGCAGATTCCCGAAGTAACCGGATTTTTTAAAAAATATCTAAATCTTGATCCGAAAAAGGAGCTGTGTCCGGTTCATCCGAGCAACCACTACCACATGGGCGGTATTCCCACCAGCGAAAATGGTGAAGTGCAGGACATCGCCGGACAACGTATTGCGGGATTGTACGCCGTCGGGGAATGTGCCGCTGCCAGTTTTCATGGCTTTAACCGACTGGGCACCAATTCCTTATTGGAGCTGATCACCATGGGAAAATTCGTAGGTGATAATGTCTTAACTTATCTAAACCGGTTGTCTGAAAAAATGCCGGAAGCCGAAGGGCGTCATTCTGTTTTGCAATTTAAAGGCTACCTCGAAGCCCGCGGAAAGGACAATATCGGGCAGATCCGCGCTGCCATGCGTATGCACATGACCGAAAATGTTGGTATTTTTAGAACGAAGCAAGGACTTGAAAGGGCAATTGCCGTTTTAGAAGAACTGAAAGAACGTGCCGATCGGACGGCGTTGTCCAGCAAGAGCCTGCGCATGAACCAGGAACTGGTTCAGCATTGGGAACTGGACAACCTTTTGACTGCTTCCATGGCGGTCGCTCAAGGCGCACTCAATAGAGCGGAATCCAGGGGCGCTCATTTCCGCGAAGATTTTCCCGAAAGAAGTAATGCGTTTAACCATCATACGCTCGTGTCCATGAAACAATTCGGGAAAGTTGAATTTAGCCGGCGCGATGTGGATATGAGTATTTTCGAGCAAGGCGGGGCGTTTGCGGAGAAATTTGGAATGATCGAGCGGAAATACTAGAAAAAATAAATGCACACATTTATTTTAACTGTTTAATTGGTTTGATTTGTTTTATTGGTTCAATTGGTTACATTTTATTGCCATCTAAAGAGTATGAGCTGGAATTCGTTTATATTTATTTATCATCGCATGGGGAAAACTGATTTTTTTAACTAATTAGACCAATTAAACCAATTCAACCGATAAAACAAAAATGAATTAATACCTTGCCAGGAGACAGTACAACCAAATGAAAGCTGCACGCAGTTTAAGTTATAAAATTACCCTAAAAATTAAACGGTACGATCCGGAGGAGAATCGATCCTGGGTTGAGGTTTATCATTTGGAAGCCGGTCGAATCCAGCGTTTTGTGGATCTCCTTCGTAAAATAAATGATGAGCAGGATCCGACCCTGGCCTGGAGTTCATCCTGCGAACATGGCCAGTGTGGAACGTGTTCGGTTAAAGTCAATGGTAAACCCCTGCTGGCCTGTGAACTTCTTGTCGAAAACGCGGTTGAATACTTTAAAACCGACACCTTTACGATTGAACCCCTGAATGTGGCCCCTGCGGTCCGCGACCTGGTGGTGAATTTAACCCGGGCCTATGATAGGGTAGACCGGATCCAACCCTATATTATCCGGCCCGATGCTTTGCCGTCAGAGCAGGATGCATATCCGATACCGCCTCAGAGATTGGACCATTATGTCAATGCCACCCGTTGTATTAATTGTTTTTGCTGT
>JASFIU010000113.1:0-11084 GCA_050122495.1 Desulfobacterales bacterium
AATATCATGAATAAATTAGATCTTCACAATGCCGCCGCCTTGACCGCCTATGCCATCGAGAAAGGATTGGTAACAAAAAAAATTTGAATTTCGTTGATGCCGAACCGGCAAAACGTTTGATCAAAAAATCATGGCAACCCAATACCTGCGGTGCCGCTATTGTATAATCCAGCTTTAGCATTTTACAATCGAGGCCGACTCTGGCTCGAACAGGGCGATAAGGATCGGGCCATTACTGATTTCAAAAAAGCATTGAAAATCGATCCAGACTTCAGCAGGGCTTATCGAATTTTTTCTCGGTTGTTGGGATTAAAAACGGAGCATCGGACCATTAGAGACGCTAAAGCCTTAGAATTTTTCGAGAAAAGCCAAAAGAATCCGGAGGTTAATTAAATCGAGGTCGGTCTTTATCGATTATCCCATGCCGATAGAAATGCACGTAATCCAGCACATGGGCTTCAAATCACTATATATAAGGACCTAAATCATATAAAAATTACCCGAAAATTTGTGAAATATCGATCAACTACACTTTTATCTTGAAATTAAAAATGAACCTATGATGATGAAAATTTTACATCAAGGCGCCGATCGATTCATCACCGCACGGCAAAGAGATGCGCACGGTCGTTCCTTTGCCTTTTTCCGATTCAATCTCAAAGTTGCCGTCACAAAGGATGGTGCGATCCCGCATCCCCGATAACCCGAACCCGCTGCTCGCAGTTGGCTCGGAAAATTTTCCATCGGTATCAAATCCACAGCCGTTGTCGGTAACGCTAAATTCGATGCGATTATCGATTTTTCTAAAATGCAAACGCACCTGGGTCGCATCGCTGTGTTTGGCCACGTTGTTCATCGCTTCTTGCAGCACCCGGTAAACGACCACTTTTAGCATTTCAGGAATCTGATCTTCTGTAACATCCAGTTTTTGTTCAATTGACAAATCCGGATACACCTTTTCAAACTCACGGCAAAACCAGGATATGGTTGCCAGCAATCCAAGATCATCGAGCAGGGATGGGCGCAGATGGGACGAAATCCTTCGAGATTCTCTAATGGTTTCATCGACCTGGGAAATGATTTTTTCCAGTGAAATAACTTCCGGCGCGGGGTTTTGCCCCATGGAATCCAGTTTTTCCTCCAATGCAAACTTGATGGCAGCAAGGCTGCTACCAATGCTATCGTGAATTTCCTGAGCAACGAGTTTGCGCTCGTTTTCCTGATCATCAAGTATCTTGCGCGATAATTCACGCAGCTGCTCCTCGGATTGACGCAGCGCGATCTCGGTTTGTCGATGGTCTTCAATTTCATTTTTCAGAGCCTGAATCGTCATGGCCAGTTCGGCGGTACGGTCCCGGACTTTGTGCTCCAGCTCATTTTTTGCCTCTTTTAAGGCCGTGCGGGTTTCGGCTTTTTCGCGATTGTCTCCTTTCCCGCTTCCCTTGGATGATGTCTTTTGCCCGGCAGGCATGCTGTCCTCCCTTAGTGTGGATATCGATGATCGATCTTGGCAGGCCAGGGGTTATAAGTGCAAATCGAGATAATATGAATGGGGGCTATATGATACTGGTAATTCAAAGATAATTGGTTCCTCGCCCACGAATGTATCTAATGAATTTTTGTTAAAAAAACAATGCCTTTATTCTCTCGGCACCGTTTCATCAATTTGGTTATGCATTTGAAAAAGTTAATCCTGTTTCACAATAAGGGCGCAGACCGGATAAAATACGGTCTATACCGTATTTCTTTTTGTGTGCAAAATGGCTAAATTGAATTCCAGCGCTGACCGATCTTTCGGCATTGGATATGACCTACTCATAAAATAAAGCAGTCGATGATAGGATAATTAATACAATGTTAATCAAAGAATTTTTAATTTCTCTGGTGGTGGCGCTGGTTTTATGTGTCATTTTTGCTCTGGTCACTCGCAGGAAGGTCCGGCGAACCGGCTTCATATGGTTTTTTCTGTTCGTTCTTATGGCGACCTGGGCCGGCGGCGTGTGGATCCGGCCTTTCGGACCAGCCTTAAGCGATATTCGCTGGCTGCAGTTTCTGGTGGTTGGTTTGCTGGTGGTTTTGCTGTTTGCCCTATTTGCCCCCTTAAAACCGCCACGGGGCCGTCACGAGACATTGGATCAGCTGGAAGAAATTGCACGCCAAAAAGAGTTGACCAAGGTGACCTATATTACCCTGGGTATCGTATTCTGGGTAATTTTGGCTATCTTAATTATTGCCATTATTGTCCGATACACAGTTGGCAGCTTTTAACGCTTAAAGTATTCGGAGATCCTGATGAAAGAAACCATTAAACGCCCATCGGTAAAAAACCATTTAACTGGCGCACTCTGATTCGGGCGTTTCTGGCTTGGCTGCTGTTTATTTATTTTTTCCAAAGATTGATATTCCCGGCGACCACAGCGCATACACTCTCCTATACGGAGCTCAAGCAGATGGTCAAAGAGGGCCGCATTGCAGAAGCAACCCTGAAGGGCAACGAGATTAACGGCAAATTCAGGCAAACGCCATCCGGGGCAGAAAAAAAGCAAAAATCGGAATCCGCGGGGGAGAATTCCATTTTCCAGATTTTTCAAAGAAATAGTTACTAACCTTTCCAGCGGTGAAGGTAAAAACCTATGATTCTAAATCAAATTTATTATCAAAACACAATCGGAGAGTGGATTCATGCCATATTGGCAGTCGTTTTCGTCTTTTTGATCATTCGGATATCAAAGGCGATTGTTTCTAAACAAATCAATAGAATAACCGCAAAAACCTCAACTGTATGGGATGATCTTGCTGCAAGACTTATCAACAAAATTAAATTATTCTTTCTTATCGCCATCGCCTTCTATGTGGGGTCTCGCCTGCTGACGCTGCCTAATGCAGTAACCAATTTCATCAATAAATTTGTTGGAATCGTTCTTCTTATTCAAATTGGCATCTTGGCCTCTGAGGCTATCCGTTTTTGGCTTAACTGGTACAGGAAGCAAAAAATAGAAGACCGTGCGGATGCCGTTGCCACCGTGACGTCGGTGGGCGTTATTGTCAGGATACTTCTATGGCTAATTGTATTGTTAATTGCGTTGGATAATCTTGGGGTGAATGTATCGGCTCTCATCGCAGGATTGGGTGTCGGTGGGATTGCTGTTGCGCTTGCCGTGCAGAATATTCTCAGTGATCTCTTTGCATCGTTTTCCATTGTTTTAGACAAGCCGTTTGTAATCGGCGATTTCATCATTGTCGATAATTTCTTGGGGACCATTGAACATATTGGTCTTAAGACCACCCGGGTTCGCAGTCTCTCGGGTGAACAATTAATTTTTTCAAATACGGATTTGCTAAAAACCCGGATCCGAAACTACAAGCGCATGAATGAGCGGCGAATTGTCTTTTCGATTGGGGTCGTCTATCAAACACCCCATGAGAAGCTTACAAAAATTCCAAAAGTCATTAAAAATATTATTAATAAGCAAGAACAGACCCGATTTGATCGGGCGCATTTTAAAGAATACGGGCCTTACTCGTTGAACTTTGAAATTGTGTATTGGATTGAAATTCCGGATTATAACATTTACATGGAAATCCAACAGGCAATTAATCTTGAAATATTCCAACAGTTTGAAAAAGAAGGCATTGAATTTGCGTATCCTTCTCAGTCGATTTATGTTAATGACGTACCTTCTGTGGAGACCGCTCGCAACCCATGATATACCGTTTCCTAATTTCTATTACGCTATAAACGGATATCATTCTGGCAGAAGAGCTATCCATTTTTAGAAATACTTAGAAAAGGAGGATTTAAATGTCTTTATCTAATAAGACCGAAAAAGAAATGGCAGCATATCAAACAGGTACGTTTGAAAATTTAACTGTTCAGGACGCATTAACAATCATTGCTGTCTTTGCGTCTCAAATGGTACCGGAAAATTGTGAAGAGGATGTCAAGCGGATCGGAGCCATCTCAGAAAATCATCCCGAATTTGTTGAAACAAAAGAAAATATTCTGAAGCGCATAAATAAATTTTTGAACTCGATGTTAGCAGCCGATGAACAGTTAAAAGCTGTTGAAATTGCTAACGATATTTTAACACCAGAACTGCAAAAAACAGCTTTCGAACTGGCCGCTGAGGTTGCAATAGCGGATAAGCTTTTAACCAATGAAAAAAAGGCAGTTCTCGACACCCTCCAAAGCAAGCTTTCGATTGACACTAAGTTTGCGCGACAAACAATTGATAAGTTTACCAAATGAGGAATTAAGTATTTCCTCAATCTAAAAACGTTTCCAAAAAACTTATTCGCGGGAAGTAGACACACCATGGCCGATTACGATATTCATTTCTATTGTGTGGAATGCAAGCAGACCCATCCGTTGGGTGTAAAAATTCCGATTAAAGGTGGACCTCCTAAAAAAAGGAGTGTGGGTGCTTTTTACGCTTTAAAACAACTGCCGGCAAAAATAGCAGATCTCATCGATAGCCAAGCGCTATGTCCGAAAACAGGTAAAATGTATACGCAAAAAGATTTGCACCAAATTTTCCTAATGCCGATAAAATAAAGCCTGCACTACAGCAGATCATGGAAGAAAAAATGGAGCTCAGATTCTGGGGAGTCCGGGGCTCGATTCCAACGCCCGGATCAAGCACAGCCGAAGTGGGTGGCAACACGACATGCGTCAGCCTTCGCCTGAAAGGTTATATTTTCGTGTTTGACGCGGGAACCGGTATCCGTGAATTGGGCAAGTACCTTGAAGATAAAGATCGAGCCTTCTGGAAAGGAAGCTTGTTATTAACCCATTATCACTGGGACCACATTCAGGGTCTTCCTTTTTTTAGCCCTGCTTTTCGAAGTGAAAATCGGTTTCATATCTACGGTGAACCTAAGAAAGGAACCTCAATTCACGAAATTCTCAGTGAACAGATGCAGCCGCCATATTTCCCGGTATCTCTTGACTCTTTAGAGGGGCTTGTCACTTTTGTTGAGATTAGACCAAATCTGACTTTAGAAATCTTGCCTAAAATTTTTCTACGCACAATTCGTTTAAAGCATCCGGGTGGTGCGATTGGATACCGCCTCGATAGTCCGGAGGGCTCGTTTTGTATTATCACCGACCATGAACATTCTGATGAGGGTTTAAGCGATTCCGTATTGGAGTTTGTCCATAAAGCAAATATATTAATCCATGACGCACAATATGCGCCCGATGAAAAAAGGGGGGCCAATTCAGGTTGGGGGCATAGTTCCTGGGAGGAAGCGGCGTTAACGGCGCGGGAAGCTATGGTCGACAAGCTTTATTTAATTCATCATGACCCAGACCGTAGCGATGCGGCTCTGAAAGTAATGCTGAATGATGCCCGAGATGTGTTTCCGAATACGGAAATTGCTACAGAGACATTGGTCTATAAATAAAAAAAGGTTACTTTTAAAATGTCTGAAAAATACAAAGAACTGATTTTAACAATCCCCGAACATCTTTATCAAAGAATTGAAAATTTAGCTAGTGAGAACAAGAAGACGATCTATGAAATGAGTGTTGAGATGTTAGTCGATCAACTTAAACAGGAAGAAGCAACCCGGGAATACAGGGAACAGATTGTCGATTATTTAGAGGATCGGGGTGGGGAAAAATCAGAGTCTCAAAAAGCAAGGAAAAAGAAAAGTTATTTAAGAGACTAAAGAAGCTTATAAAATAATTTTTGCCATGAAAATGGAAAACAAAAAAGCACGGTCGTATAAAAAGCGGATCAGACGGCAACTTTACAGATTGACAGATCAAGAGGATCTCTCAATAGACTTCGTATCTGCTTTGGCCGGTGATCGAGCCTTAACCCAGAGCGAAAACAAACTATTTCAAAAACTATCCCAAAAGCGCGGCGATCTTTTATATGTAGATTTGCTTTTTGTTGTTACATATCAATATTACCCGGAAGAAACAGCTCAGTTTTTGTGGAATCAGATACTCGAACACAAGAAAAACATATCAAAAAAATTAGGACGAAATATTGGCATTACGGTCGCTGCGTTGGATTATTTAGGTAACGTGCACAATGAACTTGAAGCTCCCACGGTTATCAGCGAGCATAAGTTATCTCAAATCGCAGAAATCGCCATACAAGATGGATTAACCCAGCTGTTTGATGTATCGACTTTCCGTGCAAAGTTAGAAACCGAAATCAAACGGTACAAACGCTATGGATCCGCTGTTTCTGTTTTGATGATAGATATTGACGACTTCAAGCAATTTAACGATACCCATGGCCATCAGAAAGGGAATCAAATCCTGGCGGAAGTGGCATCAATTATCGAAAAAACAACCCGTGATCTGGATATCTGTTCCCGGTACGGTGGTGAAGAGTTTTCGGTTATACTACCTCAAACGGCGTACAAAGCTGCTCTTAATATTGCCGAAAGGATCAGACAACGTATCGAGGTAAAATTCAAAAAAGGCCCAGGCATTAAAGTGAGCATCGGCTGTGCGATGTGCCCAAAGGATGGGAAATCAGCAAATGTCTTGGTGAAAAAAGCAGATAAAGCTTTGTATTTTTCGAAAGCAAATGGCAAAAATCAGATCTCTGCGTATCATGATATCAAGCCTACGATAAAAAAGGCAAAAAAAAGATGAACCGGAACGATTGTACTTTGATAAACTAAAGCAAATTAGAGGTTTGTTCAAATGAATTCTAACCATGGTGATAAGAAATCAAAAGCTCGTCCAGAAAGAAACGACAAGTTTCCGCGCCTAATAGAAGATTTTATCAAAGACTTCACGCGCAAAGGGATATCTACCATATCCAATAGTAGTAAGGATGAGCAAACAATTATTGTTAATTGGGCGCAGGATGTTGTTGATCAGTATGGATCTATTCTCAAAGAATATCCAATGAAAATTAAAAGTCTCGTTGATCTTCCTTACCCAAAAGAGAATATTAAGATAGCCATTAAGACTTTGCTCCCGGCTTATCTGGCAAAAGGTTCAGATGATATTATTAACCTGTTGAAGGATAGATACGTTCGTTTGAGCGCTTTTCAGGAAATTAGTCAGGAAGATAAAGAAACCATAATCAAAGAAGCCGATAAAATTGATCAAAAATTGGAGTCAACAGAGACCTCTATTTTTCGAACATACCAAAAATACATGGGGTTGATTATTTCGGAACAAAATATTCTACTCGAGGATATCGACACCTTTATTAACGATTTGCAGATTCAAAAAACGAATTCTTAAATTTTTGAATCTGGCATTCAAATCATTTACATATCTAGTCCTAAATTGGCTCAGTAATAACAAGCTTCCTTTCCAGGAGGCTCGATCTTTATCTTCATTCTAATAAATGGACTTGATAGTACAATATATTAATATTATATTAATTTCTTTTGCAAACGATAAGAATTTCGTTACTTAAATCAATGATTCTGAGATTCTTGAATAATCCCGTTTTGATCTCTATATAAAATCTTCAAGAATTCAGTGGCTATGGTCGTGCTATCTGAATCGCCTTAAAGTTTTTATGATCAACGGATACTAGGGACAAGGTTGATGAGGAGAAGGGTACTAACCAATTCACATGCCTTGGAGCAGATGTATTCCAAAAGATCGGCAGTCTCATTTATCGGGATTTCGGATCTTATTTATTTTAGTATCGCATGACATAACGGATGAAAATGACAGATAGCATGGTGAACAACACTATAGAGACTAGTGATATAATTTCTCTACCGCTTAAAAAAATGATTTATATTCCCAATCAAGGTATTATAGAAATTAAATTCCTGAAAAAGAGTGTTATGTTCCGAAACAGCCTGCTCTTTATACTTGTCAATGGTTGGAAAATGATCTTGATTGCTTAATTGAGATGTTGAATTTCTAAATCTCTTTTCCATACTCAATCTTTCTTTATCTTTTTTAGAAATATCTTGAAAAGAACCCAACTCGACATAAAGATTCTTCAATGCCTCAATCTCTGCGTATGCGGATTTACATACATAATTCGGCAGCACTATTTTAATGGCCATTTTGATATCTTTTTTTACAAAAGGCAGCTTCTTGACATCCCTAACGCTCATCGAGGTCTTTTCTATTAATGTTGCATATTCGCTTATAACTTCTTGGGACCATACAGATACCTGCTGTCGTTCATCGTCGCTTAAGTTAATCAAAGCGGATAATCCTTTTTTTCTCAATCGCTTAAGAAGATTTTCGAGCTGAAGAGATGATTCTTTAGTTCTAATTAAGCTAACCATTCTTTTCTTGTTTTTCTTTGTTCTTGACTTCATTTTTATTAAATCCTTTAGAATTAATTCGAAAATCATACTATCTTGCTCGAATTCCCCTCCTGTACGACCATTTCAGATAGTCTACTTAAATTTCATCCATGCTATTTTAACATTATAAATCATAAAAAACACACCAGTTTAGTGAATACATTATTTTCAGTATATTTGGTGTCCGGATGCCGTATTTTAGAGTTTCATCGATCCTGGCTGCACATTCCGCAGCACAGTCAACATCAACTTTTTTAAAAAAGCAGGGGGACAATATTTGAAGAGTTATTGGGAATAAGTCTTATAGTTTAATAAAAAAGTTGGGAGGACCGTGATCCAAAAAAACAAAATTGTATCTTTTTGGATTCCATTCATTTTTTATGCCGATGGCAATATCTGACACATTTATTTTGGAATACAGACTTTCAATCTATAATATACATAAATTACTGTATTTACATTTCATAATGAGTGTTAAAAAATTTATAGAAGCAACTCGGCCGATAGACACCCAGAGCGGTCAAACAGCTATTTCAAAAATGAAGGCGGCAGCGGTATCAATAGTTGCATAATGCTGCCGGTGGAAGGTGGACCGGTTTTGTTTTCAAAACAAAGTGTATATAGACCAATGAAAACCAGCCTGCGAAATGAAATAGATGATGTTTTCAGTAAATTTGAAAGCCTCTTAAAAACTTTTAAAAGGAAAGGCCTTTCTGCATTTAATGACATGAATGAAAAAGAGCAAAAGGCTTTAATTAACTGGTCTAATAATGTCACTCGGCAATATACTAATTTAATTGATAATGATCTATCCAATATTAAGGACTTAGCAGACTTGCCATATCCCAAAGAGGATATCAAACTTGCTATTAAAATAATATTGCCCATTTATATCTCTAACGGACCGCCAAACATGGTAAAAAAACTAAAATTAGCTTACCAAGAACTCGGCTCGTTTCAACAAATTGATCCTGGCGACAATGAAAGAATTCTGTTTCCAAAAATCTCCAAAGATACGAATTCTTCAAAAAAGTTGCGGGAGAGTCTAACTATCTATGATGAATACCTGGAAATATCCATTTCAGAGAGAAAAATCTTATTTCAGGAAATTGAAAATTATATTGATGATTTGAAATATATGATTCAAAATGAGAATTGAACAAAAAATCCACATCGGTACATCCGGCTGGCGTTATTGGCATTGGCGCGGTCCCTTTTATCCTGAGGAGCTTTCAACAGATGCAATGCTGGCCTATTATTCCCGGTATCTTCAAACGGTTGAGATTAAAAACTCTTTCTATCAGCTACCCCAAAAAGATAACCTCTTAACGTGGCGGGATACATGCCAGCCGGGATTTAATTTTACAGTTAAAGCGCACCGTTATATTACCCACATGAAAATGCTCAAAGATGCGTCTGAAAGATTATCTTTGTTGTTGGAACGACTAAACGTGTTAGAATATAAACTGGGGCCTATTCTTTTCCAACTACCACCACGATGGGGCTTTAACGTCAATAGGTTGAATGATTTTCTAAGGCAATTACCTGGCGATTACAAGTACGCATTTGAATTCCAGGATCCCAGCTGGTACAACTTCAGCACTTATGAGACCTTATCCAAGCATGGAGCAGCATTTTGTATTTATGATCGGGCTGGCCATCAATCGCCGAAGGAGATCACAGCGGATTTTGTATATATTCGACTCTATGGTCCGCAAGAGGCATATAGGGGGGAATATGATGCAGGTGCCCTTATCGATTGGGCCGGCGCTTTCTATTCTTGGGCAAATCAAGGAAAAGAAATTTTTTGCTATTTTGATAATGATGAAGCTGGATATGCCGTGAACAATGCGCTGAAGTTGCACAAAATAATTAACTCTTAAAATTGGCCGGTTCAATTCCTCTTAAAAGGCAAAATTATATACTTTTTTCTTTATCCTTTGATCAATTCATTTCAAAGGCCAATCTGCGTGAATCGTCGTTCCTTTTCCCTTTTTAGATCTAATATCGATTGAACCGCCAAAAAGTTCAGTCCGCTCTCTTATACTCTGCAAGCCCAAGCCACGGTCATGACCATCCGTATAAAGCACTTCGTGTAAATCAAATCCCTTTCCGTTATCCTCGATAGTCAACTCAATTGTTTGTTTGTTCTTTCTTAAGCTCAAGTTTACTGTGTCCGCACCACTGTGTTTGGCAACATTGTTTAAAGCTTCTTGCAGTATCCGAAAAATTAAAATTTTTAATGATTCAGGCACGTCATGTTCGTGTATCTCAAAATTATTTTTAACTCGTATATCAGCGTAAACCTCCTTGAATTCCCGGCAAATTCCCCGTATAGCCGCAAAAAGTCCTAAATCATCTAATATCGATGGGTGCAAATGTTTGGTAATCCTTTGGGTCTCTTCAATTGTATTCTGAACAATGGAAAGGACATCTTTCAGTGAAGTTTCCAAAGCATCAGGAACATTTCCCAAATCGGAAATAATTTTTTCCAAACTGTATTTTAGACCGGTTAATTTTCCGCCAATGCTGTCATGAAGATCCTGGGAAACAATCTTTCTTTCCGTCTCTTGGGCGTTAATTAGTCGTGAGGACAGGGCTCGCATTGCTTTTTCCGCATGCTTTCGTGCACTGATATCGGCCACAGACATTAATTGGCCTCTTTTGTTTCCTTTGCTATCTGTAAGTGTAGCGCTTAAGACCAAACCCCAAAAACGGTCACCATTTTTCCGCCGAAAAGGCAATTCAATTCCATCTGATGGAACGTCACCGTTCAATAGCAATTGAAAATTGGCAGTAACGGTTTCTATATCTTCAGGTGCCCA
>JASFIU010000114.1:0-11054 GCA_050122495.1 Desulfobacterales bacterium
ATCCAGTAACCAGCATCGATGAGAAGCTGCATTGTTTTTTTCAGCGGCGGCCAATATAGCGCATCGAATTGTTTAGGCGACAAGAATGGGGGGCATCCCCGATGCAACGGCATGTGAATAGGGTAGCGGCGCTGGGGATCAGCCGCAGACAACGCCACATTGACGATATGCGGTACGATGGCATCGCAGGCCGCCTCGATCTTGTCGGGCCGATCGAACAGATCCATCATGATACCGTTTAGGCCGCGCAGGCCGTCGGCCAGATAATCGAAAGGAGATGTAATTGAGCCGGCCATGGGCAGCGGCATTCCCAGGTTTTTTTCCAAGTTCGCCGCGCGCTGACGCACAAGATTGCTCTGCATCACGGCTGCCATGCCGGCTTTCAAAAATGCGATATACGACCTTTGGCTACCGCGCTCTTTGAGATCGTCAAACGCCCTGGGCAGTACCCGTTCGAAGATGAACTCAGATGGATTGGTGATGAGCAGATCGTACTCGTCGGCTTTCATGCGCTCCGCTTCAACAAACTGGAATTGCACATCAGGTGATATCTCCCGACCGGATAGCTTGTAAAGATTCCAGCCGGCTGCATCGACCAGTGGACCCCATAGACGCCCGCTTCTAAGATTGTCCACTTCAGGGAAGTCTCTGACAAACTTCTCGTCAGCAACAGCCCAAGACCCCGCGTCGTAGATGAACTGTTGCTTGGTATTGCCTGCATAGATTTCGGCAAAGTAGTTGGACCCGGCCGATATAGGAATCCGATCCGGTATCTCAAGACTTATGGCTGCTTGGTAACGGCTAAGTCGTTCCTCGAACAATCTATTTATCTCATCAGACACTTTGATCTCCTCTAGCTTTCGCCCTCCAAATCACTCTTTTCCCCACCAAGCCAACGTCGGTTCTTGCCATCCGGTATAAAACCCTGATGTATCAATTGTGTTTCGGATCAAATCCTGCTCCTCTTGGGTCGGTGTTTCTGTTGTTGGGATGTAGGGGGGAGTGATCAAATCAAATTGTGTGTTTTCTTTAACCTCTTCAATGGTAACCCCGGGATGTAAAGATACCATTTTCATACGTTTGTTGTCTTTATCAAATCCCAAAACGGCTAGATCAGAGAAGACCAGCTCAGGTCCCTTTCCCCTGAGCCCGGCTTTTCCTCGTCCATCCGGGCCATCGATATGGCCCGGAGCCGTATTATGAGAGACTTTTTCCGGAAATCTTCTTCTCTCATGCTTCATAATAATCAGGATTCTATCAGACATAGAAGCAATATCATTTGCACCGCCCCCTCCGCTGACACGTTTTTCAGGAATTTCCCAACTGGGAGTGACAGTAAGATTTAAGTTTCCATAAACGTCCACTTCGATACCTGTCAGGAAACCGGTCTCCACTTTACCCCGGTGGAGGACCATCCCGTTCATATCAAGTGCTGTCGTAAAGATTGTCGCCCGGTAGAGGGCTCTGTTGTCGGCGGTACCGACAAATGGGTGGATAGGCATTGCCTTTCCATATCCGGCTTCGATCAGGATGCTCAAATTTGGAGCGTGTGTATATTTAGCTAAAGTTGCCGCCACCATGGGAATCCCCGTACCGGCAAGAACACGCTCTCCATCCCTCAGGGCTCGAGCGGCCGCTACTGCCATAATCTCTCCTTGGGAGAATGTTTTTGCGTGGTTCATTTGAGCCTGCTTTCTCTAATAACCTAAAACCGGATCGGCTTTAAGCTTTATTAGCTTGTCGACATCGATCCATTTATCCAAATATTCGGTGAAGGAAGTGACCTTTAAGATATTTTCTTCCAAGTACTGTTTGAATCCTTCCTTTGATTGATTTTTTTTCACATAATGTTGGAAGTGGTGAAAATCGTGGTCATAATACTTGTAGCAATTGGTAGGATAAGCCCCAAAAGGAAGATGGACCACCGCATCTACGAGATAATCAGGAATAGCCGTAAGCTCAGGTTGCTTTTCGATGAAGGCCCGATCTACGATCTCCTCTGTTGTGATGATCACCCTCTTTGAAGCACGGGTCAATTCAATGTTGTCCCACCGAGGTCCTTCGATCTGGGCATTCCCAGTGGGATCCGCCCTTTGCACGTGTACGATCCCTACGTCCGGGACCAACGCTCGAACCAGGATGAGTTTTTCACCGGTGATGGGGCAGGTTGTTTCTTTGAAAACATCTGAAGGCAGATATTTGAGGAGGTCTGATCCGAGCATGCTTTTGATAGGCATGTGGGGAAGTCCCAGGGCACCTGCCAGGTATCGGAACTCAATAGCAAGATTGCTCCATTCTTCCCATTCAACTTGCTTTGTCATAAACGCATCCAGTGTCCGTTGCACCGGACCAAAGGCGTCTAGGGAGCCACTCGAGAAAATCAGCTTTCGAACGACACCTGCACCGATCAGCAGGTCAGCATCCCAGCCCACAATGTCTTCAGATACGATGAGATCTTTCTTGCCTTGCCGAATGAGTTCGTGCACAAATCCGACCACACAACGGGTGATCGCAAATCCGCCCAGAGCGATGTAATCACCGTTGTTAACCATATTCGCCGCATCTGACAGTGAGATTATCTTCGACTTGATTTCTCTGCCCATCCTGCTAATCGTCTTCCATTCGTTATTAAATCGTTCACCAGATTCAAAACCCTGATTAAGCGAAGCGAGTTGAGTTTATAATTCTTTGATCTTGATGGCCTCTTGTTCACAAAGGGCCGCACAAACCTCACATCCTTCACACGCCTCAGGTTGGACCATAACAGGGCATCCATCCTTGGTTTCCAGGACATCATTCGGGCAAGACTCCACACAGACCTGGCAACCAATGCATTTGGACTCATCTACGTCAAATCGATACCGGCATTCGGTCTCTGTTGAACCCTTTGTCTTCTTTTTTGCCTTTTGGCTTGTCATTTTGTGCAAACAACTCCATTAATCTTCTTCCTGAAAGAAGAGCATTTTGATCTTACATACCTCTTGCCCCGTCTCTATCTTGGCTATCTCTGTCTGTTTTCCTGTAGCTTTTTCCATCCCATAGGCGAACAGATTGGCGGGAATACAGGTATACGGGGGAACCTCTTCATTTTTAAGCATTTCCTCCACTGGAATATGGATGCAGGACTGAATTGTTATTTCTGCTTCATTTTTCTCGATGTCACAGCTCAAGTCCTTAATGATTCCTTGCTCTTTGAGAAAATCTCGACATCGATCTCGGTTTTCCGCCCAGTTCTTTGTCGAAAACTGAAGTCCCTCATCTTTATAGTGATCAACGATGTCTTCCTTGCCGAGGATACATGTCCGGAACCTGGCCCCCTTTCCCTTGGAATCATAGAGAACCTCTAATAGGCGGAAGAGCATGAGGTTTGCATATTTGGTGTTCAGTTGGGACTGTTCGGGGATCGCCTCCTTTTTCAGATTATCCATTTTTCTCCTTCCTTCCGAAAACTTCATAAAACACCAATTCATCTCTTGGCAGCCTTGGTCTCGGTTTTGGGCTCTCATCCGGGTACCCAACCGAGATGGCGGTCAGGACCTTCATGTTTTTAGGGATCTCCAGCATGGCCTTGATCTTTTCTTCATCCCGGACATCCATGACCGGCGATTCCACCCAACAGGCCCCTAATCCAGCCGCATTTGCCATGATGAGTATATTCTCGATCGCCGCAGAGCAATCATAGGGAAGATCCCAAACATCTTTTTTACCACAAACAATAATTACCACAGGAGCATTTGCGAGAAAGGAAGAGACGTGTCCCCCGGTCAGCTTTTCTATGACCTTTTGTCGTTTTTTGGGGTCTTTTATTTTTTTTAGCCGTTTCTCAGTTTCTCCTGCTACAAATTCCGCTGAGAATTGTCTCCGGTCCGCCATGGCTGCGACTTTACCGATGGCCTTGATCTTTTCCCTATCCTCAACAATCACAAATCGCCAGGGTTGCGCATTTTCTCCGGATGGCGCCCATCGGGCCGCTTCAATCAGACGCGCTAATGTTTCACGGGGGACAGACTCAGGTTTGTACTTACGAATACTCCTCCGATTCGTGATTACCTCAAATACCTGCTCTTCCAAGTCCATTTTGGTCATCCTTTCATCAAACCATTAAAAAACCAATACCATCTTTTTTTTCTTTGTTGGCTATTCTTGTCTTTTAATGCCATCAAATGGGAAAAGCCGTGCAGGGTCATTAAACTTTCATGGTATAAAAAAGGGATTCTCTCTACGGGCAAAAACGGAACAGAATCACATTTTTTCAGAACGTATAACCTTATCCAAGTAAAGGAAAAACCATGAGGAAATCGTTTGCTTTTTTGGTTTGAGTACAATATAAAATTTAATATTAAATTTCAAGTGGAAATTGTTTAAAGCTCTTGAAACACGAAAAAGGCTATAACTAACTGATAATAAATATGAAACTTACTAAACATATATGAAAACCATTTGAAGAGTAGCCGGACATGAAAGATTATGACAGACATGAAAATAAAAACATATCACCCCTTCAGTGGTGTGATGGTAAAAAAAGCTTAAAGGAGGAATATTGAGATGAGAGAAATAATCAATCCTAAGAATGTGCACTGGCCCTTTGGATACACACATGTATGCAAAATAGGTGATACCGTCCATGTATCTGGACAGCTGGCTCTGGATCAAGAAGGAAAAATTGTCGGCGAGGGTGATATGATCCTTCAGACAGAAAAGACCTACGAAAACTTAAAAAAGTGCCTGGAATCTGTGGGGGCAACGATCAATGATATCGTTATGCTAAGAATTTTTGTAACCGACCTGGAAGCATTTCAAAAAACAGGGGACATTCGAAAAAAATATTTTGGAAAGTATCGGCCGGTAACAACAGGTCTTGAGATCAGCCGCCTTTATTTTCCTGAGGCTTTAATCGAGGTCGAGGCCACGGCCGTTATTGGTTCAGGTTCTTCAGAAGAGTCCATAAAACCAAAAAGCATTTAAAAAACAGGGAGATTTCAGAGATGATTATTGACGCTGAAGTGCATCTTGTAGGATCCGGATGGGTCAGGGGTAAATATGTCATGGCCGCCGCCCGAGCAGAAAGTGCCAAGTTCAACCTGGCGCATAAAAAAAATGTGACCCCTGAAGAGTATCTCAATACCTATATGCGGCCCTTTATTGATCCCCATTGTGACAAAATGGTCGAAGACATGGACAAATCGGGCATCGATATGGCGGTCATATGGAATGTGGACTGGGCCTATGCCCATACTGGGGAACCACGGGTCACGAATAAGGAGCAGAACAAAATTTTCGCGGACGTTGCCGATAGGCATCCGGGGCGTTTTTGGCCCTTGTTTGCCATCGACCCAAGGCGGCCGGATGTCATGGAACAATTTAAGAAGGCCATTGAAGAATGGGGGATGAAGGGGCTCAGTCTTTATCCTGCAGCCGGGTTTTATCCTGACAATGAGATCTGTTTTCCCCTCTATGAGAAGTGTGCCGAGTGGAAGTTGCCTGTCGTCCTTGGTTCCGGTGGCGGGGAAGCCCACTGGCAACATAGCCAGCCGATGTACATTGCCTCCGCTGCCGAGAGATATCCTGAGGTGACATTTGTTATGGCCCATTGCGGCCTCGAATCCTGGGAGCAGGCGCAACTGGCCGCTAGGTTGCTCAACAACGTATATGTGGATATTTCAATGCGCCAATGGCAGTTCCATATGCGCCGTCAAAGGTTCTACAACTGGCTTCGTGATATGATCGACGAGACGGGTGTTTGGAAGATAATGTGGGCCAGTGATTGGCCTTCTCAAGAAAATATCGTATCTCGTGCGGATTGGCTTAAGGCATTCCAAGAACCAGATACGGAAGTAGAATTCACCTCCGAGGAAATGGATATCATATTGGGCAAAGCGGCCCAAGCTGTTTTTGGGATCCCGGATAGATAACAGCCTTGACGGACTGAAAAAGGAGGAGAGGTTGTGGCGTTAAGAGGATTTGTTCCTTATAAAAAAGAAGATGCCGAAAAATACAACAAGTTCAAGTGGTGGCTCGGCATGACTTTTGGAGACGTGCTGGATAAAGCGGCCGATGTTCACCCGGATAAAGAAGCCATCGTCGATCGAGTAAGCCGATTGACCTATTCCCAGCTCCGCCATAAGGCCAACAAGCTCGCCATTGGTTTAATAGGGCTCGGCATTAAACCCCAGGAGCGTATCCTATTACAGGTCCCGAACTGGAATGAATTTATTATCTCTTTTTTCGCCATCCATAAAATTGGTGCCATCGACGTGCTCTTGCTCGCCCGGCATGCCCAGGTTGAGGTCGATCATATTTGCCGTCTCACCGAGGCGACGACCTGGATTGTTGCAGAAAAATATGGCGAGATCGATTACCTACCCATAATCGAGCATGTTTTGAAAAACAATCCTACCCTAAAAAATGTCATTTTAGTGAGGAGCGGGGATAACCCGCAGTTCCTGAAACTTGAAAACTTGATTCAAGATGCTGAGTTAAGCGAATCCAAGCTTCAAAGCATCGCTGAAAGACGTCCCGATCCGATGGACGTCGCCCATATGGGGCCGACGGGAGGCACGACCGGTCTGCCCAAGGTATCTGCACGGACCCACAATGACTATATTTGCCGAAGTGAATATACCGCCAGGGCATGGGAGCTGACAAGTGATGATTCATGCATTATTGTCGCACCCGCAGCACATGATCTCACCTTTTGTAATGCCATTTGCTCTACGCTTTTCATGTTCGGTCAATTGGTAATGCTTGATTCCACCGAACCGGAGGACATCCTCCATATGATCCAGAAAGAGAAGGTTACCTCGGTGGCCTGGGTACCCGCCCTCGCTTATATGCTGGTTAACTTTGATCGGTTGAAAGACTATGATGTAAGCTCTTTGCAGAAAATGATGTGTGGTGGCCAGGCCTTGACACCAGAACTCGTCAAGGACATAAATGGAAAGCTGGGATGCAAGGTGATCAATGGGTATGGTGGCACGGAAGGCCATCAGGTATTTACCCGGTTGCATGATGACCAGGCCCTTATCCATACTCATGTGGGCAAACCTACGTGTCCCTATACGACCTACAAATTCATCGATGAAAGAGGAAAAGAGCTGCCTATCAATACGCCGGGCGAACTCGTTGTCAAAGGACCTGACATCTTTTCCGGCTACTATAATTCCCCTGAAGAGAACGAGGGCGCCTTTACCGAGGATGGCTTCTTCAAAACAGGTGATCAAGCCAAGATCGACGAAGCAGGAAATATCACTATCACGGGTAGAATAAAGGATATAATCAAACGGGGGGGTGAAAATATCAGCCCGGTCGAAATTGAAGAACTGATGATTGCCCACCCGGATATTGCTCAAGTCTCGGTAATCGGTATGCCGGACCCCGTTATGTCGGAAAGAATCTGTGCCTATGTTGAGCCGAAACCGGGGGCGAAACTGAGTTTCGAGGAAATAATCACATTTTTGAAAAATAAGGGGGCCTCCGTCCTCCAGCTCCCGGAGAGGATCGAGTTCATGGAGAGCTTGCCTCTAACAAAAGCCAACAAACCGGACAAGAAACCTTTACGTGAAGACATTAAAAAGAAGCTATCAGTGGAAGCCTAAAGGTAAAACCCAAAAAACATGCTACAGAAGGTTACCCCACCATCTCCTAAAATAAGTAAACGGGAAAGGTAGCCGAACAGCCCATCAATTATGTCATTATTTGTCGTTGGACGGAGATGGTTTTACAGTAATCAGAAATAAGATTTACTTGATTTGACAACCACTAATTATGGTATCTGTATTTTGATGAAAACTTGGATAATGTATAAGCAATGCCCAATATAAAATGTAATTGGTTCCGCTTAATATACTCAAAATTAATATTTTAATGATGGAGGATGTATGGATCGGCCATTTGTAGCGGAAAATACTAAAGAACGTGAAAGATTGCGTTCACTTGTAAACCGGTTAACAGATGAAGAGCTAAACCTGCATTTAGGAAATGGCTGGACAATCGCAGTTGCCTTTGCACATTTATCATTTTGGGATCAGCGAATACTATTTTTAATGAAAAAATGGAAGAAAAGCGGGGTCGAACCATCATCTATAGATATCGATGTCACCAACGATTCTCTTTTATCTCAATGGTTGGCCATGCCCCCACGAAAAGCAGCCAATCTCGCTATTTCATCTGCTGAAGCAATAGATCGTGAATTGGAAGAGGCTTCTTCAGATTTTATTACTGAAATTGAAGGTCTTGGAGAAAAGTTTAGGCTTTATCGCTCCATTCATCGAAAGCTGCATCTTGATGAAATAGAAGAATTGCTCAGCAGCAAAGAAAAACCCTAACGAATGGACGGTCAAGCGTAGTTTCGACTTACTTTCCAATTCTGTCAACCTAAGTATAGGTCAGGGTACATTATTGTATTCGTTACCGAACTTTTTTTGACCAGTTTGTTTAGACTCATTGATTTTACTTCCATATATCACCTCCGATTACTTTCGGTAATCTATTGACTGCCCATTTGCACCAATAATGTTCGTCCTCATCGTCTTCTTGCGCCTTAATTTATTTTGGACTATCTGCCTTAGTTCGTAATTTGGAGGGGCTGAAATTTTATTAGATGAATTGATGTAATATTAAATTTTGGAAAAATGCAGATATCATCAAATGATAATAAAAACCCCGACCGAGATGGTCGGGGTTATTGACTGCCTTGCAAAAGGGTGCATATCGGATGCAAAATGGGCAAAAATTTTAGCATCCAAAAAGAGATTTATAAAAATTTCAATGGCGAATGCCAATCAATAGAAGGGAAATTTTTCCCAGAACTCTTTTTCGTCGTCTTGCCACTTGGCGCCAAACTTTTTTTCAAAAAAAGACCCCATACGGTCATACCAGCGAACCCACGGGTTTTTGCCCTGTTCCTTCGCCTCCAGAACATCATTTAAAAACGAGGCGATGTTGACCATTTCTTCTTTGGGCAGGTAGGATGCTGCGCCCTCCTTGTAGGATTTAACAATGTTACCCGGGCTGAGGGCATGGGCGGTCAGCATGACAGCGGTAACCTCTCTTTGATTGGCGATTTCCAGGAGCTGAAAACCCTCAACGCCCATGATGTCCAAAATCGTCATATCAAAATACTGCGTTTCCAGTAACTCTTTGGCTTCTTCAAAATTTGACGCCGTTGCCGTTTCACACATTGGCAGCAGATCCTCCAGCGTATCCAATACATCCGGTTCGTCATCCACCAGAAGAATCCGTTTTCCCTCCAGCAAGTCTGTGTCAGCCATGGCTTATCTCCCCGCAATTGCGATGTTTAAAATTAGGTTACTGCTTCTACTATCCTAATGCCTTTTCATTATATTTCAAGTTACAATAAGTTCCACTTTTTTGCCATCCTTTATATTCACCAACCCTTCCTCGCAGATTCTCAGGTAGGGAATCGCAGCCCCGGTTAGAGTAGTTAAGGATATAATCGGGTTGGGGAAGGGCACTCCTAAGTCCGCGGCGGCTGTATAGACATCTTTTAAACGCGCGACAAGGGGGCTCAATGCCAGGTCGGATAAAAGGCCGAAAACCGGCAAAGCCAGTTCTGCATGAATTTTTCCGTTTTTGGAAACCACGGTGCCGCCCTGCATTTGAAAGATCCGGTTTACGGCTAAGGCCATATCTGCATCATTAGCCCCGGCAACCACGATATCCCCCGTGTCCCAGGCCGCACTGCTGGCCACCGCGCCGGATTTCAAGCCGAATCCCTGGATAAGGCCGGCGAATAGTCTTCCGGTGTTATGGGTTCGGTCAATAGCTGCGATTTTTATGATATCTTTTTCGAAATCAGGACCAAGCGTACCATCAATGACCGCACAATTCACCGTCGCCTCGGATGTAACCAAATCAGTAACCATTTTGATTACGCGTACCGGCACTTCGCTAGCATCTCCAGGAGCCTTGATGATAAAGTCGGAAGGTTTAAGCTCGCGCGGCAGCTTGATCGTTTTCAGGAATTCCGGAGCAAAGGCGTGTTTTCTGGAAGGCGCCAGCAGTTTTCCATCTTCGGCGATTATAAGACCATTGCTGATGACCATCCGGGCATCGATAGTGGTAATATCGGGAATAATCGCCAGATCCGCATAGCGACCCGGAGCAATACCGCCAATATACGGGTCTAAGGAAAAATGCTCGGCCGCATTTAAGGTGGCCATCTGAATAGCCGTGATCGGTTCAAACCCGCAATCGATTGCTTTTTGTACGATAGCTTCCATATAGCCATTTTCAATCAAGTCAGTCGGGGCAATGGTGTCGCTTACCAGCACCAGCCGCCTGAAGTCAATTTCCTGTTTTGTGATTTTGGCAATTTCTTCCAGATCTTTGCGGACAGCGCCTTCGCGAATCATGATATGCAGCCCCAGCCGGAGTCTCTGGAGCACCTGTTCGGCATTGACGGGCTCATGACACGATGTAATACCATTGGCAATATAGGCCGTTAGCTTTTTCTCGCTGGCTCCGGCCGTATGGCCCTCAAGGGTCCTGCCGGCAAGAAGTGTATGCTTAAATAACGGCTGAAGCTGATCCGGCTCCTGAAGAACCCCCTGCCAGTAGGATTCCCCCAGACCGATAATGTCATCGCGATCCAGCAGTTTTTGAAGCATTTTTTCCGAAATTCCGGGCGTGTTGGGACTGATCGAGACGACCGCCGGTGCAGTAGCCAGGATTTTTATCGGTTGGTTTCGAAACGATTCCAAAAAATCAACCACCCCTTCATAACCGGCAACCGGAAAGATCTCCAATGTCTCCGTAATCACCGTAGTGGTGCCGCCCTTAAGGGCATAGTCTGAAAATTCCTCGATTGGAATCAGACAAGCCAGATGAGTGTGCCCGTCGATCAGTCCCGGAATGACGGTTTTGCCCTTAGCATCGATAACTTCTGTTTTGGGCCCGATGGTGTCTTTTGGGTCATGGCCCACATAGGCGATCCATTTGCCCTTTATGCTGATGGCACAGTTTTCGATGAGTTCACCCGTGTAAACATTGACAAGTTTTGCATTCACGATGGTCAGGTCGGCCTCCTCCTGCCC
>JASFIU010000115.1:0-10939 GCA_050122495.1 Desulfobacterales bacterium
TTGTAAAACAATTTGCTGTGCCCGATGAGCCGGTTTGAGCTCGGCAAGCCAATTCATATGCCCCTTTGTCCAGTTTTTCTTTCCAGGATAATAATGGCCGTGGCGCAATAAAAATGCCAGCAGCTGCTGACGGGTTTTACGTTCGATTCGTCTAATGTCAACGCGGCAGCGAAGCAGATCCCGTATGGCCTCGTCTTCTGCGGTGGGCACATAGATGCTGGTCAGCTCTGCGGCACGAAACAACCGCACCAAATTGAGCGCATCGCGCCGGTCAGTTTTAATTCGATCGCCACTTCGTTTTGGAACAAGCAAAGGCGCCACCACTGAACAGCTATGGCCCTTTGAGGTTAGATGGCGATAAATGGGATAACCACAGGGACCGGCCTCATAAACAAAATGCAGCTCTGACCCGGGTGATTTGAGTTTGCCTACCAGTTTGTCCAACGCCTGAAGGGTTCCATCAATTTTACCGTAGGACCGAACCTTACCGTTGGTACGTTGGTCGGTGATCGCCACATCGATGCTTTTTTTGTGGACATCCAGGCCAATATACAATATTTTCTTTTTCATGGTCTGCCTCCTTGGTTTTGGCGCTGAGCCGTTTTGACCTCTATGGGTCGCACAGCTTAACCCACGCTGCAAGGGGCAGACCTTTCAACTTTCAAACATTATGTCTATGAAGATTAAACTTGGAAAATTTGTATATACCGTTTGCTAATCCAAAAGAAATCGCCTGCCCCAAAAGTGTAGATATCATATAACCGGTGATAGGTTCCGCAAGTGCTTATTTCTGTTATATAACCAAACCAATGACAACCAACGAAATCTGCTGCTCCAACAGAGATTATCTTGATCTATATAGGGTCAAAGCGATTTGTTGATGAAATTCATCGCAAATATCTCCCTCAAGAGCCACAAGCAGAATTGCCACAGCAAAGTAGGCTACAACAATCAATTGTGGAAATTATCCGACCGCCTCGATGGATCATTGTTCAAAAGCCGGGTATTCAGAAGAAGTTTATGGCGAAGCGAGAAAAAGGGCGCAGACCTATATTACGGGCCTTAAATCTAAAAATAAAATAGTAAAATAGCCATCCTAAGACTTGTAACCAATTCACCAGCGCTTTTCAATTATTCACGCCTCAGCCTTAATCGGATAAATCCATCCATGGTTTGTATTTTGAGAGGTATTGTAAACTAATCACCAGTCGAGCACCTTCTGATTTTTTGTGATACCACTTTTATAATTGCACCCCTATTTAGTGTTCATTTTCTCGGAAATTGTTTATTTACAAATTGTATATACGCTATGCCAAATCCACAATTTGGCTAAAGTTTATAAATCGGCTATAGATCTAAACTCCTGAAAAAGTATACCCTTCGTTCGTTAATCCCAAAATTTTAGAATATCCACCGCACAAGATCGGAATACGCGTCCCTGTCCGTCACTGTTCGCACACATCAAACGCCTGATGGGAAAACCCGAGCCTGACTTTTACCTATTTTCACTAAAGAAAGTTGTTAATATCTGGATATCAAAATATATTGTATTGTTTTTCTATCATGGAAACGGGTCAAAATCTAATATTAATCAGAACGCATCAAATTCAATTATCAGGCACGGAACCTAAAAACGATCAGGTTGAAATTCGATCCACGTCATTTAGGTGTCCGACATCATTCCATGTTTCTATTACCCAGCGGGTTGTGCCGTAAAATGTGCCGTTCGTGAAAATGCTCAGGCTGGCGTTGTTTGCTGTAAAGCAACGTGGACGATCCAACGGAAGACCTGCAATGTAACGAAAAATGCTATCAAGAACCCCACCGTGAATGATGAGGGCAATGCGGGTACCAGCTCTCTGGTGCAGCAAATCGTTGATAAACGAAGTATTCCGCTGATAGTGTTGTCGATGATTTTCACCCTCAGGGATGATATAATCCGGATCATTCTCATCCAGCTTTTTTAAGATCCCTGAATGCTTTGCTTTTATCTCAGGGACGGTCAAACCCTCAAGAACGCCATAATTTCTCTCTCTAATCCGACTATCCGTTTCTACCGTATGCCCGGTATAATGAGCAATTATGGTAGCGGTTTCCTGTGCTCGTCCCAGATCGCTACTGATCAGGGAATTGAATTGGAAAGCTTTCATCCGAAGACCCAGGGACTTGACTTGATTTCGACCGGTTTCAGTTAGGGGGCTGTCTCCATGACCCTGGAATCGTTCTTCTGCATTCCATCGGGTTTCGCCGTGACGTATAGCCAACAAAGTTGTCTTTTGCTGTGTTTTCATATCCATTTTTCCCTTTTGATTATTAAACGAACAACTCTATTATAATCATATAAAATTGTTAATATTTTATGAGTTTTCACCAGGCCCTGTCCAATATTGGAAAACACAAGAATGGAAAGAAGTTGCCAGGAAGGATATTTTTAGAAAACCATGATTTTGGGTTTTAGTTGATATTGTCAAGAATATAGGATCCATCCCAACTCTTCAATTATATTCTTCTTTATGTTAAGGTAATTTGGCTTTTTACAATGGCGGCATGGCCAAGTGGTAAGGCAGAGGATTGCAAATCCTTTATCCCCTGGTTCGACTCCGGGTGCCGCCTCCAGAGAATCTCCCCCCTTATCTTATAATTGGGACAATTCTCATTAGAATCCAAAACCATATAAGTCTTTATCTATTCAGAAGTGTAAAGGGCATAAAATCATGGATATTTCTATTCGAATCGGCGGTGAGGCGGGTCAAGGGATTCAGGTAATTAGCTCAATTCTTGCCAGAACATTTGTCCGGCAGGACTTTTATGTATTCATCAACCAGGACTTTCAATCGCGCATCCGGGGCGGACACAATTTTGACCAGGTCAGAATTTCAAATGCACCGATACGGACAGCTGCCGACAAGGTTCAAATTTTGATTGCCTTGGATCAAGAGACAACCAACCGAGATCTTGGCTGTCTGGCTGAAAGTGGAGTCTTACTGTTTGATGGGGATGCCATAGATTTTACATCCGATGATTCCAATCATTTATCGATTCCCTTTGGAAAAATTGCCTCGGAGGTGGGTAAAAGCAAAATTATGATCAATTCGGTGGCAATCGGCGCGGCGATTGCGCTAACGGATTTTGAGCTGCAACCTGTGCTAAACTGCATAAAAGAGCAGTTTCAGCAAAAGGGCTCTGAAATATTGGAAAATAATCTAAGGAGTGCAACGGCCGGATATGAATTTGTTCGACGGGATTTGAAAATAAAATCTTCTTTCACAGTGCCGTCAGCAGAAACTGTTCGAAACAAGATGATGCTCACCGGCAGTCAGGCCATAGCATTGGGTGCAATGGCTTCAGGCTTAAAATTTTATTCAGGTTATCCCATGTCACCAGCAACATCCATCATGGAGTTTGTCGCCGCCCAGGCTGAAAGATACAACATCGTTGTTGAACAGGCAGAAGACGAAATCGCAGCCATCAATATGGTCATCGGAGCCAATTTTGCCGGCGCCCGGGCGATGACGGCAACCTCCGGCGGGGGCTTCTGTTTAATGGTTGAGGCTTTGAGTCTGGCCGGCATGACCGAGACACCGGCAGTTATTGTCGTCGGCCAAAGACCAGGCCCGTCAACCGGGTTGCCCACCCGGACCGAACAGGCAGACTTGAATTTTGTGATGCATGCGGGCCACGGTGATTTCCCTCGCGCAGTTATTGCTCCCGGAAACCCTGAGCAGGCTGTATTTCTGATGTCAAAAGCCTTCAACCTGGCGGATAAATACCAAATCCCTGTAATTGTTCTAAGCGACCAGCACCTTAACGACAGCAATTTCACGGTCGATAAGTTGGATTTTGAGGACATCGTGATTGACCGTGGTCGCATTTTATCTGATCAAGATTTACCGTTGCCCCACAAATACAATCGTTATGCAGCTGCCGATTCAGGAATTTCCCCCCGGGTTCTGCCGGGGCACACAAAGGCGGTGCTATACGCCGACAGCGACGAGCATACGGCAGCAGGCCACATCACCGAGAGTGCCTCAATCCGCAACCAGATGATGCGTAAACGAATGCAAAAAATGGAGGGGCTACAACTAGAAATTGGACCTCCGGAAATCTACCCCGCTGGTCAAGCCGAACTTGTATTACTGAGCTGGGGTTCGACCTACGGTGTTGTCAAAGAAGCGGTAGATCAACTGAATCAAAACGGAAATTTTGCTCAGATGATTCATTACAGTGAGATTTTTCCGTTTAACCCACGACATGTCATGACTGAAGAGCTCAGCAAAATTAAAATGATTGCGGTAGAAAATAACTATACCGGTCAATTTGCTGACTTTTTTAGCATGTCAACCGGATTGTCCATTGGTCAGAAAATTCTGAAATACGATGGGCGCCCATTTACATCTCGTGAAATTGTCGACCAGATTAAAAATAGCAAATAGGAGAACAATGATGGTTACCTTGAAAGACTTTGCCAGTGATGACCCCATCGCCTGGTGCCCGGGCTGCGGTAATTTTTCGATTCTAAAGGCTTTAAAGCAGGCTTTGGTTGAAATTCAGCAACAACCCCATGAACTGGTCATCGTATCCGGGATCGGACAGGCACCAAAAACACCGCATTACATACGGTGTAACTGCTTCAATGGATTGCACGGGCGAACACTGCCGGTAGCTACTGGAATCAAGCTAGCGAATCACAAACTGACAGTTTTGGCCCAGGGCGGTGACGGCGACGGCTATGGCGAGGGAGGCAACCATTTTCTGCACGCCATGCGTCGTAACATTAACATCACCTATCTGGTCCACAATAACCAAATCTACGGTTTAACCAAAGGCCAGGCATCACCCACCAGTGATGCTGGATTCGTTACCCGCACAACCCCCCGGGGAGCAATAAGCCCGGCTTGCAACCCGCTCTTACTCGCGGTTGCCTCCAACTGCAGCTTTGTAGCTCGGGGATTTGCGGGAGAAATTGACCATCTGGCGAATCTGATCAAGGCGGGTATCCAGCACAAAGGATTTGCCTTGATTGATATTTTACAACCCTGTGTTTCATTCAATCGCGTTAACACTTTCAAATGGTATTCCAATCGGGTGTATAAAATCGACACCGATTCAGCATACGACACCAAAGATCGCTTTAATGCCTTTCAGAAGGCTCAGGAATGGGGTGATAAAATCCCCATCGGTATCATTTACCGTCACCAAAGGCCCACTTTAGAAGAACAAATACCGGCGATTGCCGGTCAGCCTCTGGTCGGACAGCAAACCAATCCGAAAGTGTTCACAGAGTTGCTGGAAAGCTTCAAATAAAATTGATACCACGCGCAGTGCTGATTTTGATTTCCAGGCGTTATTGCCGTTAGTTGTCGCTTCTCAGGAACCAAGTCAAGCGATTCGCCTTGATTGGAGAACAAGATGGATTACTCAGTCGCGTCACAGGTTACGCAGTTTGTTGAGTGCTATTCTGAGGCTATCGACATTCCTTAAAACCTGGATTTCAGGCACAGCGAAAAAATCAACCAAAGGCCCTGCGCCCTGTCCGCCGATGAAGATGATAATGTCATCGTCCAAATAGCGCCTCAGCTTTTTTACCTCCAGCCTCAACAGATGGCTATCTTCATGATAAGTGATGCTAAGCGCCACTGCTCGAGCATCCGCATAACTTACCGCCGCTGCAATTTCTTCTGCAGGCAAACTGGGTCCGAAATACAAGGATCGCCAGTCGAATTCACATGCAATTAATGCAATTGTCAGTGCACCGAGCTCATGCTGATGCCCTGCCGGGGTAGCAACAACGATCTTCGGGGATGACTCTGAAACATCTGTTGAGCGCAGCAGGTTCCATAAAAACGACTGAATGACCGTGGTTGCCATATGCTCGTTGATGATTTTTAGCTTTCCCTGCTCCCATAAGGCGCCCATTTCTTGACACAGTGGATCAATAACCTCCTTGATCAACTCCAATTTGCTTAAGTGCACCGCTGCACGATCGAGGACCGATTCCAATGCTTCGGCATCCAATTTGAGGACTGCAGACAGCGATCGCTCATAGAAATAGGTGGCATCCCGTCGACCGCGTCCACGAACAGCAAATGCCTTGGAGGCATCTGTCGGGTCTAATCTGATGAGCTGTATCAGCTCTTCGGAGGGCAGGCGCGCAATCTGAGATATGCTATGGCCGACTTTGACCGCAGTTTTGAGCATCATCAGGCGCTCGACGTCATCACCGCTGAACACCCGCCGGTTGCTTTCTGTTCTCTTGGGCACTACCGCCCTGTACCGCTTCTCCCAAATACGTATTCGGTGCTTAGAGAGACCGGTATGCTGTGAAACGTATCGAATTGGATATATATTTTCAGATTTCATAGCAAAATAGTAACATTTTTTTTGACATTGTCAAATTTTTGTTTAAATTATGTCTAACTTAAATTCCAATTCAGTTGTTTCAGATATACAAAATTTAAACTCATTAAATGTTAGGACATAAACATGATAAAAGATGCAAACTCAAATTCAAATAGCGAAGAGATCTTCGAAAATCAAATCAATATTCCTGAAGAGTTGCCCATTCTGACTTTACACAACCAGGTGGCATTTCCGACACTTAATATGACCCTGGCGATCCAGGTGGAGTCAACACCCTTGATTGAGGAGGCTATGAAGGGCGATCGCATCGTCGGGGCTGTTGGTATCCGGAAGCCGGACGATGATCAATCCATGTTCAAACAACTCTTTCAAACCGGTACTGTGATCCGGATTTTGTATGCGACCCGGACACCGGACAACACTACCTTATTGGTTGCCAGAGGATTAAGCCGATTTCGTATTGACCAATGGCTCTCAGAAAAGCCTTATCCCAAGGCTCGGATAAATTTGGCTCCTGAAATAGTTGAGACGGACATTGAGACGGATGCCCTGTTTCGAAGCCTGCGCGATCTCTCACAGGAAGTGTTTTCCATGATGACCAATATACCCAGGGAGGCGGTCGAAGGGCTTGCAAGCATTCAAGATCCTTTGCATTTGGTCTATCTTGTTGCTGCACATGCCGACATCGATTTTCAAAAACGGCAAAATCTACTGGAGAAAGACCACCTCAAGGAAAAGTTACGCGAATCCGTGGCAATATTGTCCCATGAAAAAGAGGTGCTTGCGCTTGGCAAAAAAATACAAACCCAAGCCCAAGACAAAATCAACAAAACCCAGCGGGAATATTACCTGCGACAGCAACTCGAGGCCATAAAAAAAGAGCTGGGAGAAAGCGATGCTGAAAAATCCGAGTCCGATGAGTACCGGCAACGCATCGAAAAATCAGACATGAGTGCTGAAGCGCGCGAGGAAGCCCTCAGAGAATTGGACCGATTCGCCCAAATGACGCCCCAGTCTGCTGAGTACTCCCTGATCAAAACCTATCTGGACTGGTTGCTGGATCTCCCGTGGGATCAACTCAGCGAGGATCAACCGGACATTAAAGTCGCACGGGAAATACTAGATGAGGATCACTACGGTCTGCAAGAGGTCAAGGATCGCCTTGTTGAATACCTGGCGGTTCGAAACCTCCTGAAGATTCGAGACCCCCAAAAAAATGTGGACCCCAAGGCGCCCCTTTCAAGCGCCACGGGTGTTATATTGTGTTTTGCCGGACCGCCGGGTGTCGGTAAAACCAGCCTGGGACAAAGTATTGCGCGGGCCATGGGGCGTGAATTCACCCGCATGAGCCTTGGCGGTATACGGGATGAAGCTGAAATTCGCGGTCACCGTCGGACATATATTGGAGCAATGCCGGGACGAATCATTCAGGCGATTAAGCGCGCCGGCACCCGTAATCCGGTTTTTATGCTGGATGAAGTTGATAAAATCGGTTCGGATTGGCGCGGCGATCCCAGCAGTGCCTTACTGGAGGTATTGGATCCCGCTCAAAACGGCACCTTTCGCGACCATTATCTGGATGTTGATTTTGATTTGAGCGATGTGATCTTTATCGCCACAGCCAATCAATTAGAAAGTATTCCGGCAGCATTGCGGGATCGTTTGGAAATCATTCAATTGGAGGGCTATACCGAGTTTGAAAAAATCCAAATCGCCAAGCGACACCTGATTCCCCGACAATTGGCCAGTCATGGTCTGATCGAAAACGAGATGACCTTCATGGACGAGGCGATTCGCAAAATTATCGGCAGCTACACCCGCGAGGCAGGAGTCCGTCAGTTAGAAAGACTCATCGGCTCCGTTTGCCGTAAATGCGTCGTCAACCTCACGACTCATGGTTGGTCGCATGTCATCGTTACACCTGAGCAAGTGACAGAATTCCTAAAGAAAGAAAAATTTGAGAACGAATCTTCTGAAGTAATTGATGTGCCGGGCGTCGCAACCGGATTGGCGGTGACGGCAACCGGAGGTGATATCCTCTATATTGAGGCAACGCGGATGCACGGTGACGGGCAACTGAATTTAACCGGTCAACTCGGCGACGTCATGAAAGAAAGCGCCCAAATTGCATACAGTTATGTTCGGGCACAGGCCGAAAAGCTGGCGATTGAACCCCAGGCCTTTGATAACAAGGAAGTTCATTTGCACGTGCCGGCCGGTGCAATTCCCAAAGATGGTCCTTCGGCGGGAATCGCCATGACGATTGCCCTGGCGAGTCTGTTCAGCAACCGTCCCGTGCGCAGCGATGTGGGGATGACCGGCGAAATCACGCTGCGCGGGCGCATACTTCCGGTGGGCGGAATCAAGATGAAAGTTCTGGCGGCCCACCGCGCCGGTCTCACGACCGTGATTTTGCCCAAGCGCAATGCACGCGATCTGGACGATGTGCCCGAAGAGATTCGTAATTCGATGCAGTTCATACTGGTGGATCGAATCGATGAGGCCATCGAGATCGGACTGACACGATCAAAAAACAGCGCCAAAGGCGAATATCGCCCCATCGATCGCAATATCCATCCACTAAACGAAGAGATTTCAGCCTTAGAAGCTCCAATTCGGCAAAACAAAAACTTTTGCACCGAATAATGAACCGCTAAAAATCGGCTTGTAAAGCGCATTGAGTATCAGCGCCCATTAAAGAAAGGATCGACCCATGCAGAATAAAAATCGATTGAGAACCCTAACAGTTATCGGTGGTATTTGGCTTGCCTTGATGCTGTTTAATTATCTGTCTTCGAATGCCGCCGTGAATACAATACCATATAGCGAATTCCTGCAACTCGCCAAAGAGGGCAGGGTTTCGGAAGTTTCGGTGTCGGACAATGTCATTCAGGGCAAAATGTTTACCGAAAACTCCGACTCGGAACAGGGCGAATTATTCCAAACGGTGCGAGTCGATGCGGAAATCTCTGATGTGCTTGAGCAAAACGGCATCGAATATGCCGGAAAAATTCAGTCGAATTTTCTTTCAAACCTTCTTTCATGGATTTTTCCAGTCCTGTTGTTTCTCGGCTTATGGTTCTTGATCATGCGGCGATTTCAAAAACAGCAGGGGGGGGTCATGACCCTGGGCAGAAATAAAGCCAAAATCTACATGGAAAACGATGTCGAAGTCAAATTCGAAGACGCCGCAGGTGTTGATGAGGCTAAAGAGGAACTGGTGGAAGTTATCGATTTTCTGAAGGAACCCGATCGGTTTACCCGCATCGGCGGACAGATCCCACGCGGCATTTTGCTGGTCGGCCCTCCTGGTACCGGCAAGACTTTGCTGGCAAAGGCAGTAGCCGGGGAAAGCGGGGTGCCTTTCTTCAGTCTGAGTGGGTCGGAGTTCGTCGAGATGTTTGTCGGTCTGGGCGCTGCACGGGTAAGAGACCTGTTTAAGCAGGCCAAAGACAATGCGCCCTGCATCATTTTCATCGACGAACTCGATGCCCTGGGAAAAGCAAGGGGATTCGGCACAGTCGGCGGTCACGATGAACGCGAACAAACCTTAAACCAGCTTCTGGTCGAACTAGACGGATTTGATCCCAATATCGGTGTCATTTTAATGGCGGCAACGAATCGTCCCGAGATCCTTGATCCCGCTTTGCTGAGGCCGGGTCGTTTTGATCGTCAAATACTGGTTGATCGACCCGACAAACAGGGCCGGAAGGAAATTTTGAACGTTCACCTAAAGAAAATAACGGCCGCCGATGATCTGGACGTTGATACCCTGGCCGGTATGACTTCCGGCATGGTGGGAGCCGATCTTGCTAACCTGGTCAATGAGGCTGCTCTTTTATCCGTTAGAAGAAACAGGACTGTCGTGGGCATGGACGAGTTCAAGGAGGCGGTTGAAAGGGTCGTTGCCGGCCTTGAGAAAAAGAACCGGCTGATCAACCCGAAAGAAAAAAAGATTGTCGCCTACCATGAACTCGGGCATGCGATTGTAGCCATGGCACTGCCCGAAACCGATCCCGTTCAAAAGATTTCCATTATCCCCCGTGGTATTGCGGCACTCGGTTATACCATGCAGGTGCCCACCGAAGATCGCTTCCTAATGCGCCGAACCGAGTTGCTGAATCGAATTGCAACGTTATTGGGCGGACGGGCTGCTGAGGACATTGTATTTGATGATATTTCCACCGGTGCACATAATGACCTTTCCAGAGCGACCGATATTGCGCGTAGCATGGTCAAGGAGTACGGCATGAGTCGTCAATTGGGACAGGTTTATTTTTCCCGCAACAAGCAAAGCCCGTTCCTCAATGCGAATCCGGACAGCGGTGGTGATTACAGTGAAATGACGGCTCACTTAATTGACAAGGAGATTCGTCAGATCATTGATGAGCAGTATGAAAGAGTTCTGGGCATTTTAAAATCCAGGCGCGGTATTTTGGATGAGGCTGCGGATAAACTGCTGGAAAGTGAGGTCATCGAGGGCGAGGAGCTCAAAGCACTGGCGGATGCCGTCTCACAAAGCCGAACGCCAGAAGAGGATTCCGGTGACTCACGAAACAGTCATGCCCTGGCGGCTTAA
>JASFIU010000116.1:0-10929 GCA_050122495.1 Desulfobacterales bacterium
AATGCCAAATCAGCAAGAGAACAAAGAAACTTTCTGCTAAATAACGGGGTATGCGATTATGCGGCCAGGGTTGTACAATATCTCTTTTAAAATCACAAAAACTCACATAAATTTCAATAACTTACTGTTTTCATTAGTTAATTGACGATTCCGGCCTTCGGAACCACAGACAAAAAGCCGCATCCTGAAGTCAGGAGCGGCTTTTAAGCGTCTTAGAAGGTCTCTTTTACCTTCAAAAAGGACCGTTTAAGGGTAAAAAATCGACTATATTTTTAGCTCTTCTATAAAAGTATCAAATACTTACCGTGGTCTGGTCCGACCCTACTTTCCTACTTTCGCTGGTCATGTTTAATCCGTTGTAGTTAATCTCCAATACGTTGTTCAACCACCGACAATGTCTCATCGATAATGTCGATCATTTCATCTATTTGTGCCCGGGTGATGATAAAAGGCGGACCGAAAAGGATTAAGTCACCGGCCTGGCCTCGATCGCAGCCGAAAGAAGATTCAATGTGCACCCCCCGGCGTAAAGCCTCGTCCTGGATTCGTTGGGAGAAATGTAGCTCAGGATTCAATGGCTCTCTGGTTTTCTTGTCTTTGACAAACTCGATTCCCATTTGAAGACCTTTGCCGCGGATGTCGCCCACTGTCGGGTGGGATCGCAGGGCCTCCAGCTTTTCCGCCAGGTATTGGCCCATCTGTGCACAGCGCTCGATTAGTTGGTGTTCCTTCAAATAGTCGATGACTCGGCAGGTCACCGCTGCAGCTACCGGCCCTCCGGCATAGGTGTGGCCGGAGCCGAAAATTCCGGAACCTCGGGCAATCGTGTCGAAAATCTTATTGCTAACAGCCGCCGCCCCAACGGGGTAATATCCACCACTCAAGCCCTTAGCCAAAGCGATAATGTCCGGAGCGCTGTCATGGTGCTGGTAAGCATACCACTTGCCAGTGCGACCGATACCGCACATAACCTCATCCAGTATCATGAGCACGTTATAACGATCACAGATTTCACGGATGCGCTTGAAATGTTCATCCGGTGGGCAGGCAGCCGCCAGAGCATGCCCGGAAACCGGCTCAGCAATATAAGCCGCAACCGTCTCGGGCCCCAGGCACAGGATTTCGTTTTCGAGGGCTTGGGCGCATTCCTGGGCGCAGGTTTCAGGTGTTTGTCCCCACCAGCAACGGTAACAGTATGTCGGCGGCAAATGCACGAAGTCATTCAGATAGGGGGTGAAATCAGCCCGTCGTGAAGTAAAGCCTGTCCAGGACAATGCCCCAAAGGTAGATCCGTGGTAGCTTTGCCAGCGAGAGATAACCCGGAATTTGTTCGGATTTCCGCTTTCGATGTGGTATTTGCGGGCCAACTTAACAGCCGTTTCGGTAGCTTCCGAGCCGCCGGAAACAAAGAAAACCCGATCCATATCCCAGTTGGTTGTTTCACAAACTTTTGTGGCTGCCATTTCCAGCTCCGGCGTGCGGAAGGCGCGCCGAAAAACAAAGGCCGCTTTTTTCATCTGATTGGCGGCAACCTCTACGATCTCCTCAACACCGTGACCAATACTGCAGACAACCGCTCCTCCGCTGGCGTCCAGAAAACGATTACCCTGATCATCATAGAGATAAACGCCTTTTGCATTGACGATGTTCGGGGTTTCCCGGTTTAAGAAATAACCAAGGACGTTGCTTCTCTTCTTTGTTGACATAACGGTCTCCATTCAGTGATAGAATGACTTTTCAATCCACAACCAGAGGGTGTCATAAATGAACTGCCGGTGACCGCCGCGATCCATTTGTCTGGAACAGCCTCACCGATTGCTTCGCAGAATCTGTGCCTGATGTCCTTATCGTTTTTTCATACTTCCCGCAACTGTTCTTTTTTGCGAACTTTTTGACAGTTTCATCTAAATGATCTCAATGCGAATCCCTCGGACATGACATATTTGAACCATACAAAAAGGCATTATAGGGATAAAGGCTTTGGGGGATCGGATTATGCTAAGTATTTAATAATCCGGAAAAAGCGTTAAAAATAAGGTCAATTTTTTAGCTAACGCCTCTATTTATGGCATACATTTCCACTGTCAAGAAAAGACGATTGATATTATATCGAAATAAAGTATAAATAACTCTAATTCAGTGAGGAAAGGATGAGCATATGGCATTTGATCTGGTTCTAAAACGAGGATTGGTATTGGATCCCTCCCAAGATCTGCATGACATTCGAGATATCGGAATTCAAAATGGAGCAATTGCGGCTGTTAAAACCGAGATCGATTCATCCGAGGCCGATAAAGAAATCGATGCAAGCGGGAAAGTGGTAACACCGGGGCTTATTGATTTGCATACCCATGTGGCCGAGCACTTCATGCCCATTGCGCTATCACCGGATGAAGCGGGTGTACATTCCGGTGTGACCGCGTTGAATGATTGCGGCAGTGTCGGTTATGCGGCTTATAATGCATTCAAACATTTTATTGTAAGAAATGCCAAAACAGATGTGTTCTGCTTTTTACATTTGAGCCCCACCGGGCAGATGATATCTCCCGAAATTTGCTGGGAAAGTCTGGATACAGAGCGATTGCTGACATTAGTACGCCAGGAATCGGATATCATAAAAGGCATCAAAATCCGCGCAAATGGTCAAATGGTCGCGAGCCCAGATTTAAAGATACTGAAAACGGCAAAAGAAATCAGTTCAAAAGCGGGTGTTCCTCTGATGATCCATATTGGTCAAAATTTGGAAGAAACTATCTCAGAGGAAATCCTGACGGTATTTAACCGTCAGATGCTGCCACTGCTTGAGCCGGGTGATATCCTGACCCATACTTTCTCATCGAGACCGGGTAGTGTTATTTTTAAAGATGCGGGAGTGATGCCAGAGTTAAAAGACGCCAAGGAGCGAGGTGTCGTGATAGATGTGGGGATGGCAAAAAGCCATTTTAATTTTGATTTGGCGCGTTTGGGGCTTGACGCAGGTATTGTGCCAGACACCCTCAGTACGGATATTACTAATGACAATTATAAAGGACCGGCACTGTTTAGTCTGACGGTGGTGATGTCCAAATTTTTGGCTTTGGGAATGAGTCTCGATGACGTCATTGAAAAAACAACTATCGCGCCGGCACGCATTCTTAAAGAAACACACCGTCGAGGGAGTATAGGCGTCGGGTATCCAGCCGATATCACGATATTGGAATTATGCGAGGGAGACTTTTTATTCTGTGACGGCATCCCCGAGAATACACTCGCTGGGGATCGCCTTTTGGAACCGCGTACGACCATTAAAAATGGAGAAGTCTTCAAAGCCCAATCACGTTTTCGGAATCACGTACCCGGAGAACCGATTCCCCTGATAAAAGGGGCGTGATTGCAGCTCAATGGGGGGGTCTCAATTCAATTGGGGGCAATTGATATGCGAATATGCAGCCAGGACAGTACAAAAACTAGCTTAATGTTGCTTAAACTAGCTTTGATTTTATTAACTATTTGATTTTATTGTTAATTCTATAAGTCTGGCCTTAGGCACCATAAGTAAAAAGCCGCAGCCTGCTCAGGCTGCGGCTTTTTTGTTTCTTAGAAGGTCAATTTTACCCTAAAAATGATCGTGTAAGAGTAAAAGACGACCTTATTTTTGGATTAAATATATAAATTTCAACAAGTTATCGCGGTTCAATCCCAGTTCAACATGAGAAATGGTTTGAAAAGTTCGGATAGGAGAGGTATTGTCAAATTTTTGGAGAAAGTGCCGCCTAGTCGTGTGGAAGTCATTTAGGAATATCTTTTATAAGGAAAGCGAATCGGCATGTCGCTCTTAAAACACACACCGCAGTTTACTGAACAGGATGCAGTATCGATAGCCAAGGATCTTTACGGTGTCCGGGCCACGGCAAAGCCTCTTCCCAGCGAGCGCGATCAGAACTTTCGCATGTCCGCCGGAGAAGGCGGCAGTTTTGTTCTAAAGATGGCCAACGCTTTAGAAGACCGGACCATGCTGGAATGCCAGAATCAGGCCATGCGGCACCTCGCGCGGCATGTGGCGTTTTGCCCAAAGGTTGTTTCGTCAAAGAGCGGCGATCTCCTATCCGAAGTCCAATCTTCAACGGGCGAAAGCCACATGGTCCGGCTGGTGACCTATCTGCCCGGAATTCCCATGGGATCTGTCAAAAGACACTCGGCCGAGCTGCTCGAGGACCTGGGCCGCTGCGTCGGCGAAATGGACCGCGCTATGGTCGACTTCGATCATCCAGGAGCCCATCGGGATTTTTACTGGGATCTGGCCAAAGGGTTAGAGATCGTTAAAGAATACCAGGCGTTGATTCCCGATGCCAACCTCCGCAAATTGATCGAAAAATTCGCCCTGGATTATGAACAATATGTGACACCGCTGCTCCCGGACCTTCGCAAAAGTGTCATCCACAACGATGCCAACGATTATAACGTCATCGTCGGCGGAAACGACGATCTGTACACGCGAAACCAGCAGGTCGTCGGTGTAATCGATTTCGGTGACATGGTATACAGCCATACGGTCGGCAATTTAGCCATCGCCGTTGCCTACGCGATTCTCGACAAATCCGATCCTTTGCGGACGGCCTCCCACATGCTGAAAGGATACCACCGGAGCTATCCGCTCGCGGAAGACGAAATCGCATCTCTCTACCTGATGGTATGCATGCGGCTGTGTATGAGCGCGTGTATCGCGGCGCACCAGCTCAAACAGCGTCCCGACAACGCGTATCTGGCGATCAGCCAGCTGCCGATCCAGCGGACCTTGCCGGCTCTGGCAGAAACCCACCCGCGCTTCGCAGAAGCCGCCTTCCGGCAAGCCTGCGACCTGACGCCTTTGCTTCACTCCCGGGCGATCTGCAACGGATTGAAACGCAATCGCGATGCCATGGCGCCGGTCCTGGACATTGATTTGCGCACAGCGCCTCTGAAAATATTCGATCTGAGCGTTGCAAGTTCCCTGGTGCACGGCAATCCGGAGAAAAACACCGAACCCTATATTACCAAACGGCTTTGGGCTGAAATGCAAGCAGCCAATGCCAAAGCAGGTATCGGGCGCTATAACGAAGCGCGCATGCTCTATACCTCGCCCCTGTTTGTCAGAGGTAATGTACCCACCGCAGAACACCGTGCCATTCACATCGGCATAGATTTGTTTGCCGAAACCGGTGCTGCTGTGCATGCGCCGATCGCAGGGAAGGTGTTCGCCTTTTCAAATAACGATGCCCCCCAGGATTACGGGCCGGTCGTCATACTGGAGCACACCACAGATAAAGGGGCGCCGTTCTATACTTTATTCGGGCATTTGAGTCCCGATAGCCTGGAAGGACTATATGCGGGCAAACCTATCGCTTGCGGAGAACGATTCGGCCGGATCGGCGCTGCGGATGTCAACGGCGGATGGACGCCCCACCTGCACTTTCAAATCATCACCGATCTGCTGGACATGGGCTGCGATTTTCCGGGGGTGGTTCGAGCCGGAGAACGAAATCTGTGGACCGAATTTTCTCCGGATCCCAATCTGATCATTGGCATTCCGCATGATCGTTTTCCAGCGACGGATCCGAGCGTCTCAGATACGCTGGCTGCACGCCGGAAATACATCGGCCGGAATCTGAGCATCGGCTACCGCAATCCGCTCAAGATGGTCAGGGGCTGGAGACAGTATCTGTTCGACGACACGAGTCGGCGATACCTGGATGCCTATAACAACATTCCCCATGTCGGACACTGCCACCCCAGGGTGGTGGAAGCTGCTAGTCGGCAAATGTCGGTCTTGAGCACCAATACGCGCTACCTCCACGATCTCATCAACCGCTATGCCGAACGCTTGTGCGCCACCATGCCGGCGTCCTTGAGTGTCTGTTTTTTTGTCAATTCGGCGAGCGAAGGTAACGAGCTGGCCTTGCGCCTGGCAAGAGCCTATACCGGCCAGCGCGACATGATCGTGCTCGAAGCTGCCTACCACGGGAACACCACCTCGCTCATCGATATCAGCCCTTACAAACATGAAGGCCCCGGCGGTAAGGGCCCGCCTGCGTGGGTCCATAAGGCACCGATTCCCGATTTATACCGGGGTCTTTATCGGTCAGACGATTCAGAAGCTGCCCGCAAATATGCCGGGCATGTTGACGACATCATCCAAGAACTAAAGGACAAAGGCATCGGGCTTGCCGGGTTTATCGCCGAAACGTGTCCCAGCGTGGCCGGGCAAATTTTCTTGCCCCAAGACTATCTGCCGGAGGTTTACCGCCACGTCCGCAAGGCCGGCGGGCTGTGCATCGCCGACGAAGTACAGACCGGCTACGGCCGGATCGGCACCCATTTTTATGCTTTTGAAGCTGAAAACCTGGTGCCCGACATTGTCGTCCTGGGAAAACCCATCGGCAACGGCCATCCCATCAGCGCTGTGGTCACCACCCCTGAAATTGCCGAAACCTTTGACAACGGCATGGAGTTCTTCAGCTCCTTCGGCGGCAACACGGTCTCCTGCGCGGTCGGTTTGACCGTGCTTGAAGTGGTTCTTGAAGAAAATCTTCAGGCCAATGCACTGAAAGCCGGAAAACGTTTGCTCGCAGGCATGAAACCGTTCATCGAACGGTATCCGATTGTCGGCGATGTCCGGGGATCGGGGCTTTTTCTCGGCATTGAACTGGTGCGTAGCCGTGAAACCCTTGAGCCGGCAAAAGAAGAAGCGGAATTTATCGTCAACCGCATGCGCGATGCCGGCATTCTCTTAGGAACGGACGGCCCTTTTGAAAACGTGATTAAAATCCGTCCGCCCATGCCGTTTGACGAAAGCAATGCTGATCTTCTGGTGACCAAGATGGAGCAAATTCTGGAGGAGGATTTTTGGGTCTAACTTCTTGAGGTGTTGCAAGCAAAAGGGTCGCAAAGGGATTATACAAAAAATGAGAATTGAAGGAGGATAGCTGAAATCCAAAATTCAGCCCGAGAATGGGTTACGTAACCATATCCTAACATTCTACAGCCTGTTGGTTTTTTTGGTTTCGTGCCTTCCTTTGAAATTTGGTGAGTTATATTTTCTTTTGGATATCAAGAAGTAACATGCAAACCGGGAAAATTGTAAATATGTGGTTGATCGGGGATCAAATTTGGGCTTTTCAAAAACTGGAATTTCTTGCATGGATTAAAAAGCGGAGTCAGCGTGTGACTTGAAATGGATACCTATTTGTTGTCAGAATTTAAAGTTTGATATGCTAAATGTAATTCCAGTTTTTACAGCAATGTAGGCCAGTGGTGTGCCACCTACCCTGTGAACCTTTGATATTCGTGATGCCTTGCCGCTTCAAGTCCAACCTTCGGCACCAAAATAAAATCAATATGTTATAAGAAAAGACAGAGGGTTGGCTAGTAGGTGATGCCGATGACCTTCATAGGTTGTGATATAAAATGAATATCGCAAGTTTACGAGAGGTTCAAACCCTTTGATATGGAGATAACACAAGTTTCGAACTGCAAAAAAATCTGTGTTACTATCAAAAATTGGTAGATTACCTGAAAAGAATCAATTTACAATATTTAGCAGTTTCTACTTCAATTGGCGTTACTACCGGATTCTCCAACTACAATGAAGGGTGCCCAAAAAAGCGGATGTGCGTAACTTGCTGCAATCTTGCCAGTAACATCATCCTTGAAACCTGGACCATCAATCAATGCCAAAGCGGATTTTTGCAAGGCCCGGGCCCGCGAAAGATAGTTGTCCTCTTTCTGGTATCTGAATAGCCCAGTGGTCAGCTCACGGGCTGAGGTGGTTTCCACCGGCCACATGCTCACTAAAAGGGCGCGTGTGCCGGCATAAAAAAACGCACGACCAAGGCCTGATATGGCCTCAGCGCCCTTGCCTTCGGCTGCTCCGGTGTTACAGGCTGAAAGCACCACCCAATCGGCATTGAGCTTTAGCCGCAAAATTTCTCCCATGGTCAGCAGTCCATCCTCATTATCACCGGAGATGGAGGGAGAAGATAGCGCCAATGCCGGTTGATCCAGGCCATCAAGGTCGCCGGGCAATAGAGCATGAGTGGCAAATGCAATAACTTTTCGATCCGATAAATTCATGGATTTGACCTGTTGCTCGGATGCTTTTTTGCCTAAGAAAATACTACTATCCGGATCGGCTCCTAATGCCTCGGCAATGTGTTTGATTTCTGCGGATGTATCCGCAAGTCGATTTAAATCATTAATGGTACAGGAGACGATTTTATCACTATCCAGGTTGCCTTCATCAGATACGCGTATTCCACGAACCTTAAGCTTTCCTTGCTGGCTGGCAACTAGGATGGCTTGTTCATCTTTTTTCTTTTGGGCATCAGCCAACTGCTGCGTATTAAAAAAAGGATCTCCAAAGCCGGCAAATGTTTTACGGTCAGGATCGCCTGCAGCAATGCTGCGCAAATTGACAAAGGTAGAGGCTGATGGCAGTCGGGTTGTCGAGGTTTTGCGGATCAGCCAGGGGACTTTGCGATACTGGCTAAACAGCTCCTCGCCTTCTCCGAGACTGACAGGAGCGGTCGGAAAAATCGCAAAGGGCAACTGTCCTAAGGGACCGTGAGCTACAATCAATAAGTCTTTGGCGCTATGCCATCTATTTTTAACCGGCTCAAGCAGCAGGCGGTAAAGTTCATAAGCCAGGGAGATGTCAAATTCGGGAATATCTCCTAAGGTTATGGGTTTGGGATCCAGTGCCTTACGTAGTTCTTTGACCATCTGCGAAAGCCGTTGGCGGCCAAGCGGTACCGCGGAAAAAACAGGTTGGCCCTTATGGGAAATAACCCAGACATAACTATGTTTCTCAGACGTATAAATAGAAATAAAAGCTTCACCGGGTTGCAGATGTTTTTGTAGCTGGGAAATACTCACCGGTTTGGGGTGGATTAACTCGGCATACTTTGGAAAGCGGGTATTGATCTCGTCGGTCAGAACCTGGCGGGCGCGGTCCAGGGTATCGATTTTGGTTTTCAGCGTCTGGATAACTTTCGGCAGTTGCTGGTCTGTCGGGGCTGCCATATTATCTGATAGTGCAACTTCCAGCAATTTCAGCTGTTTTTGAGCATCTTGTTCTTGGCGGACAAGATCTGCCAGTCCTTCTGAGGTTACCACCGCTCTGGCTGTGCTTGCGCTAATAGCAATGCGCAGCATTGACCCGCTTAATGCATCTGCCAGTTTAAATCCTTCAGCAATCGCATCGATGCCGGCGTCTTTTTCAATTTGACTTCCTTGGACTTTAGTCAGCAAGTCCAGATAGCCTTCCAAAATAATCCTTAGGCGCATTTTGCGGTCGAATGAGAAAGTCTCGCCGCTGCTTTTCTCAATAAGAATCGGAAGGGCTTCAGAAAAATCCTGCAGCGCTTGTTGATCGTTTTTTTTCAGGGCATGCATCATACCTCGAAAGCCCAGCGCCTCTGCTGTCAGATAATGTTTTTCGCCAAGCAATTTGTGATTTTGAGCATGGACCGCGGATATTCGTTCCGTTGCTTTTTTAATACGACCGGTGCGCAAAAGAGAGAGCATAAGTGCAGGATTTCTCGCGAAAGAGTTTTCATATAGATACTGATTTTGCTGCATCCCTGACCTGGCAAGATCAAACTGCTTCATGGCCGCATCATATTTTTGTTCAGCCGCTAAAACTTCGCCCAGCCGCATTCGAGCTTGCGCCATAAACCAGGAATCAGGAGAATTGTTTGCCTCTTGCATGATGCGAAGACCGGCGCTCATGATTTTTCCAGCATCCTGCACACGGCCCTGTCTGAGAAGAATTTCTCCTAATTCGCCGACACAGGTTACGAACAGCTCCGATTCCCTACCCAGGCCACCAAGAAGCTTCAGGCTTTCACGGACCTCGACCTCGGCTTCTATCAAGCGATCCTGGTTTTTTAGATTTGCGGCGAGATATAGCTTGTGGATGATGTGAGCCAATGGATACTGCTCTTTCATTGCTGGCGACCAATTTTGCAGTATTTTTCTATAATGAGGCTCAGCATCGGCAAACTTTCCTTGAGCCTCCAAAACCATTCCTTTCATATCGGCTGCGTGTATAACCGGCCATTTCCCCCATCCTTTCTGGTTTCTTAAGCGGTTGCAGAGGCTAACACCCCGCGTTGTAACTCTTTGTGCGGCTTTAAGATCGCCGACATGCTTATAGAGTTTGACCAGTCCTTTATAGGTCGACGGCCGCTCTTTAAGACGCAAAGATCGTTCCATGAGTTCGATTGCGTATTTGAAATTTCCGCAAACAAATTCTGCATAGGCCAGTAACAAAAGGAACCGAGGATCATGACCTCCGGATCGCGAGGAATAAGCCAAAGCCTGACGTATGTCAGTTAGAGCTTGACCGTAGCGGCCCAATTGCATGAGGGCTTCACCTCTGCTCTGGTAATAGGCAGAAAGAGTCGCTGGATCATCAGTCTGTGGAGGGGGTTTATCAATCACCTCTCTGAACTTTTTTGCGCCGGCAAGATCCTCTTGGGCGCTTTGATCCAGAACGCTTAAGATATCATCAATTCGGCGCGGTGGCACAGTTAAGGGTTTATCCTCCATAGATATGGTCACCTGCCGAGCTTCTTCCAGCGACATTTTCCCGGTACAGGCTAAAAAGAGTTGAGGGATAAACAAGATAAAAATAAATAATGAATTTATAAAAGCAAAGGAGCTATTTAGTTTCATCGTCGAGCCCTCTTATGTATTTCGGATTGTTCCAAACCCGTTTGCTAAAAATTATATGAATCGGAAGTCGAGATGAGATGGGAAACCGGATTCACGGTCAGAGATGAAGATGCGCTGCGGTCAGTTGGATTAGGAGAATCAGAAATTGTTCGGATGCGTTTATACTGAAAATAATGGGATTTGGTCAACATCTGTTATATATCCCTGCAACCGCCCAACAGCATGCTTGATATCGAC
>JASFIU010000117.1:0-10919 GCA_050122495.1 Desulfobacterales bacterium
TCTTGAACCCCGGCTAATCCGTTTGCATCTCATCAGGCTAAGCGATCCGAAAAGCCGCTGGAGAAATGCAATGTCCATTTTGAAATTTTTTTCAGGAAAAACTCCTGAGGAGCATGAACAAAAAGGCGATGAGCTCTTTTCGTTCGATTTGTGGGGCAAAGCCAAGATCGAATTCGAGCGCGCTCTGGACAAACTGGAAAAAATATCGCCGCAAAACAATGAGTTAAAAACTAGGCTTCAGGAAAAAATTCACCAGACCAAAGAGGCGCTGGCGCTTGGGCACGAACAGAATGCCGATGATCTGATAGCGTCCGGCTTTTATGACGATGCCCGCGAACTATATATCCTGGCCCAGGAGCTCACCGAGAACCCCGAACAAAAAAAAAGCTTGGAAATTAAGCTCAAGGAACTCGATTTCCAACTGGACAGGTCCGTCAAGGAAGATCTACCGGATATAGACGTTGAAGCTGCAGGCCCCCAAGAACCTGAATTCCCGGAGCAGGCGGACGAATATTTCCGGGCGTTGTGCGGCACTTTGCCGAATGAGATTCAAAGAGACTATTTAACCTATGGAAATAATTTTAAAAACGGTTATGTGGCGTTGAATCGGGGCGATTTTGCTGCAGCGGCCGATTATCTATCCCGCGCCATGCAGGAGAACCCTTCTGCTGACAGCTACATCCCACTGGAGCTTGCCACTGCGTATCTGAATCTGCGAAAACACACCGAAGCGCAGCAATTGCTGGAAGCCTTTCTGGAGAAACAACCGCAAGCGTTGCCGGCTTACCAGCTTTTATGTGAGATTTTCTGGGAAAGAAAGGAATTCTACCAGGCGGAGGCGCTCCTTGCCTCCGTTCCCGGGGAGCTGACAGAATCAATTGCGGTTTATCTCCTGAAGGGGGAGACCCTTTTCCACGCCGGAAACCTGCCCGCTGCAAAAGAATTTTATCGGAATTTTTTGGAAACACATGGCTGGAACGAGCATATTGCCCGGGCTCTGGCCAAAACCCATGAAGCCATGAGCGAGCTGGCCAACGCCCGCAATGTATACCGACAGATTATGGACCAGTGCAGCAGCTGCCATACACGGGTGGATCCATTTATAAAGCAAAAATACGCTGACCTTTGTTTTGACTCCGGTATGTATACGACTGAAATCCTGGAGCTTTATCTTTCTCTGGCTCAGGAAAGTCCGGCCCACGCAACCGGCTATTTTGAAAAGGTCAGCCGAATCTATACCGCTCAGGGCAATGAAAAGGAGGCCCGGCGGTTTCGCGCCATTGCCGAAAAGCTGGCATCCGAATAAGCGTATCAATATGGCAAACGAATATCTCGTCGAAATACACAAATACATCAGTGCAAGGATCCAGTCTGCAGAAAATAAAAAAAAGACCGCGGACACAAATAACGATCTGGATTCAAAACAATTTTACAAAGGCCAGCTCCAAGAATGGTTTAAGATACGCAGCTATCTGACAAAAAATCTTAACCCCAAACTTCCCGGCCGCATCAGAAAAGCCCTGGAAGCCAAAAATTAGGATACCCAGATGCAATTCATACCGGATTTTAAACCCTCATCCGACGAGCGGACATCTGCCCTTTGGTTCATTTTTAACAAAGGCAAGCTACTGACAAAAATTACCAATGACACCGATGCCATTCCCGATACGTCCGATCTAACTGAAAACAATATTTCTCCCGGCCGGTATCAATATCTCGGCACCCTGGACGGCCGCCCCTGTTATGCAGCCGAGTTAGCATCCGGCCTGCCGGATGCGGCGCACTTTAAATTTAAAGATCTGCGGGCGCTTTTCCGTTCGATCGATGAAGACCTGATCTGGGTCGCCGGGCGCGCCAATCAGCTCGTGGACTGGAGCCGGTCACATCAGCACTGTGGCGCCTGCGGGCGTCCCACCGAGGATAAAACGGACGAACGCGCAAAGATCTGCCCGCAATGCGGACTGGTAAACTACCCCCGGTTATCCCCGGCCGTCATCGTTGCCGTGCTAAAAAATGATCGCATCCTTTTAGCCCGCAACAAACGTTTTAAGCTCCCATTTTACAGTGTTCTGGCGGGTTTTGTGGAACCGGGCGAAAACCTGGAAGAATGCGTTCAGAGGGAAATTCGTGAAGAAGTAGGCCTGACGGTTAAAAATATCCGTTATTTCGGCAGTCAACCCTGGCCGTTTCCGAATTCATTGATGATCGCATTTGTCGCCGAATATGCACGGGGCAAGATCACGATCGACGGTTCGGAAATCACTGACGCGGCCTGGTTTTCAAAAGACAAACTTCCGCAAATTCCTCCCGGCATCAGTATTGCCAGGCAACTTATCGATTGGTTTGCCGAATCCCGAGCTCAATAATTAAATTATTTCAAGTTTTTAAATCCAAAATCCCCAATCAACTCGGCCGAGCCGTTCGGCCCTAAGCTCTCGGCCGATGGGCTCGTCGCGGGCCAAAATCATCCCGGTCTCTTGTTTTTACTCAGGGAATCATTACTCTATGTGTTCAATTGTGGCAGCCGAAAAGCCGCTTCAATATTAGCTAGATTCAAGGAGATCGAACCATGGCCAGACGAGTTGTTATCGATGCCGACGAATGTATCGGGTGTGAGAGCTGTGTGGAGATTTGTGCGGAAGTCTTCGCATTTAATGAAGCCGAGGAAATAGCTGAAGTCATCCTGCCCGAAGGCGGTCCCGAAGACTGTATCGAGGAAGCAATAGAGACGTGTCCAGTGGAGTGTATACATTGGGAAGAAGACGATTCGGATTAAACAGATGATGTAAATTTTTTAGCGTACCTGACCCACTGAGGTGGTTGTCTGGATTACAGGGCGGACCTTTTCTTTTGCCCAGTTCAGCAACGACCGCATGGTCATTGATGATGACAGGCTTCCAAGTGTCAGTCCCACCGCACAAATTGCATAACCGGGTGCTTGTAAAAAAACCAAAAGAAAGCCGGAAGCAATAATGGATCCCAAAAAGACCGCATGTCCGACCAGCACTGTTGTGGGCTTTTTTAACCATGCAGCCAGCCCTTCGCTTTGGGCGCGAATAGCCACACTCAAGGGATAAAAAATCAATGCCGCGGCGGTAATTCTTACCAACCGTAAATCATCCATACTTAATTTTTGCAATTTTACATAATATAATTCAATCAGGCCGGGTAAAATAAAAATAAGCGGCAACAATCCCAGCACCGCTCCGGCACCCAGAGAAAACCGGAATGTGATTCGATCTTTGATTGAGTCGGGTGGAAATGCCAGGACTACGGTTTGTATGCGGGTTGCCGCAAAGGCAACCGGATTGGCGAGCCCTAAGGCCAGGTAGCAGATCGGGAGCATCCGTTCCGGTTCCGGGGCTCGGGCAATAAAGGCTCCTAAAATTATTGCTGAAGCGGAGAGGAGATAACCGCCGAGTGAAAGTGGCAAATTAAAAAGGAAGATTTCGCCCGCCCCCGGGGAAACATCAGATGCGGGCTCCAGGGCCTTGAGAAATGGCCGGGCTAATAGTTTTGCTACCAGGCACTCGAGGGCAACCGGCAACGTCAGACAAATTACCGCCCAGATTGGCCCGACGAGGCCCATCAGACAGAAAACCGGCGAGAGAATGGCGGTTAGCGCAATGCGGCCGACGGTCGCGATGCTTGCTTTTCCGGTAGCTTTGCCGACATACATGCTAACCAGATACGGTGCGCGTAAAAAAAATAAAAATTGAAGCGGGATACTGATCAGCAGCGTCACTTTTGCCGGAGATTCTATCGAAGGTGGAAGCCCGATCAGGCGGCCGAACAATATGTGCGCCAGCCAGGGAATGCATAATATCGCCTGAACGACAGCCACCAGAAGACCCGTCATCAGGACGACCCATCGAAATTTTTGAAAACCCTCACGGGATGTCGCATAAACCATACCGGTTGTAATATAAGAAAGTGCGAACATACCCAGAAAAAACATCACGATGTTCGATTGGGCCAATCCGGCAAGATTGAGGGGCCCGCCGGGACCGCGCGATGCCACCATGGCCACAAGGGGGTAGGTAAGAGCCTGGGATGCTGCTTGGATTGCCAGCGGGATGAAAAATCGAGTGAGTTGCTTGTTGTTGCGCTGGATTTCAGGTGCCATTATATATTCTAATGTGTATCACCACGAAGCCACAAATTCCACAGGAGGCTTTGAAATTCACTTTTCAATTATTTTTCTAATCGTCAAATTCACCGATCAGTTTTACTTCTCTTTCCAGTTTGACGCCGAACCGGTCATATACCCTGTCCTCGATCCGGCGGATCAGCCCATAGATATCCACCGCCTTGGCGTTATCGACATTAAGAATAAATCCGGCGTGTTTTGGGCTGATCATGGCGCCACCGATACGTTCGCCTTTAAGGCCGGCTTCTTCGATCAAAGCCCCCGCATAATAACCCGGTGGGCGTTTAAAAACGCTGCCGCAGGAAGGATAATCAAGCGGCTGTTTTTTGGCACGCAGCGATAGGATATCGTTCATCCGATCTTTTAGCAGGGCGGCATCATTTTTTTCATAACGGAATTGACCGGAGGTAATCACCACCCGTTCCAGGTCCGGAACACGACGGTACCTGAAATCAATTTCTTTTCTTGCGGCCGCAAACGGTGTGCCGTCTAATTGGAAACCTTTTACCGCAACCGTGGTTTGCTCGATTTCCTGCCCGAAAGCGCCTGCGTTCATCCGCAGCGCTCCGCCAATCCCACCGGGTATTCCGGCCATTAGCTCCATGCCTCCCAGACCTTGCTCAACCGCAGCCCGGATCAGTCCCAGAAGAGGGGTCCCTGCCAGAGCGATGGCTTCGGTGCCATCGAAGCTCCATCCGCTAATATTGGTTCCTAAATACAGCGTGACCCACGGCCAGCCTTTATCAGAAACCAGCAAGTTCGAACCCAGCCCCAGGATAAAAAGGGGCACGCCGGCTGCGTGTACAATGGTGAGTACCTCCCCGATGCCGGCCTCAGTCTTGGGGGCAACCCAGACGGTTGCAGGACCGCCGATTTTGTATGAGGTATAAGTGGCGATTACCTCATTGGTTTTTACTTCAACCTCTACCACCCTGGACAGTCGGTCCGCCATTCGGGCCGCATCAAAATTTATCCTGCCTGCCACAACACGCTCCTTTTGTCGATATAAAAAGCACCGCAACCGTTTGCTGTTAAAGCACAAAATTAGGTGGAAAGCAATTTTAGGATCTGTAAGAAATTTGCCGTCTGGCCGACCAATTTTCAGTGAGGGCCAATACGAATTAAAAACCGACTATATTGCGGGAGATTCGATATGATCAGGAAAATCATGATATTACAGATTGTTGTGTTAGGGTTAGTCTTTGTTATGGTTTTGAGCCAGGCGTTTTCCAGGGTCATCGAGGAAAAAGGCAAAACCTACATTGTGGACTGGCATGGAGAACGGTGGGACATCAGTCAGGCCATGACCATCGGTTTTAAACCCCATCGATTTCAACACGGAATCGGGCGTGATGCATTTACACCGCTTGATGACTCGCAGTTTAGCAAAGATAACACCGGGGTGCAGCACAACGAACGTGTTATCGGCATATCAGAAGGTGACAAGGCCAACGCCTATGCGATATCAAAACTCTGGCGGCATGAAGTCGCAAACAGCTTTATCGGTGAGAAGCCCATCACGGCGGCTTACTGACCGCTGGTGGATTTAGCGGCTGTGTACAGCCGCCAGATCGACGGTCGCAAATTAACCCTGGTGCCTTCCGGTTGGACCTATGACAGCACGTTTGTATTGTATGATAGAGAAACCGGCTCGCTGTGGTATCCATACAAAAGGGGGCTGATGGGTATCCAGGGTGTGTATTTTAAAAGATGGCTGCCCAAACTTTCCTCCAAGGACACCCAATGGAAGGACTGGATCAAAAAACATCCGGACTCCAGGATTATGCGCTGAGGTCTATTAATGGAGTTAGGGTTCAGGTTTCATAGATTCCTTGTTCCAGCATTCAGAAGTTGTCTATCAGGTTTCAGGTTTCGGGTGTCTGGTGTCAGGGAACAGATGACTGAAATCCGAAAACAGTTCGCCCCTTATCTGTTGTCTCCGGTTTCTTCCTGACACCTGAACACTGACACCTGAAACCACATTTCCTTTGGCCCGCTTCCCACATTGGCCGGGCTTGGCCAGCATGTCGATCCAGCTGGAACGTTTGACTCGCCATGAAAAAAAACTCAAGTTTTTCCCGTGGTTGCCGATAATTTTTCTGGTACGGGGGATTTTAAAAAAAGGAGGGTAATCATGGAGACTCAGGATTTTTTGCGAGTCATCAACGAACTGGAGTTCATACTGGATGACATTGACGAAATTAGCGCACAGCTGGATCTGACCAAGACCGAAAACACCAAGATGTATCAAGCAATCAACAGCATCGAAAAATCAAAAAAAATTCTCGTCGACCTTTTTCCCAATATAAAATCTCTTGATTATGATGTTCGCGAAGATCTGACAGCCGAGCTTATGGAAAGTTAGTCCGGGCTGAATTATATTCGAAGCAAGACGGGGGACCAGGTTGGAAGCCTGCCGGTATTGATGATGAAAACACGGGTCATGCATTTAAATATTCCGGGGTATAATCTGCTTTCTGCCTCTTTGAACAAATTCGATAAGGATGATTGTGTTACGCTGTCTTTATCGGTGTCTTTTGTTTTTTTGCTGTCCATCATTCCTTTTACGACTTTAAGTATCCTGATTTTTGATTTGATCAAAGGATTCTTTGTTTCCAATGCCGCTTACGCGAGCAATATTTCGGAAATTCTCGCAGAAGAAATAAATCATATCATTCCGTTCGTGTCGAGGAATTGGATTAAGTCCCATGTCATCAACCCGGATGCCTACGGGTCCTTTAAGGCCATCAATTTCTTAATGCTGCCGATAATCAGCGGCCTTTTTTTCAAATCACTGGAAACATCCTACCGCAAGATATTCCAGCTTCCACGGCGTCATCTGGTTTTCGGCCAGGCGTTCTATGTCATTATCAGTGTTTTTGCAGGCTTACTTTTTTTTATGTCCAACTTCATCTGGATCATACTTTCGACGATCGCGTCCCACATCATAACGGCCATAAACAATTTTACAGCCATAAGCGATACACCCTATGTGAATCAAGTTACCGAATTGGCCATGAGCGTGTTTACGTCCCACCGGATTAACCTGCTGTCGGTACTGGTCCTGATTGTTTTTTATCTGGTCACCATCAAGCTGTTTCTGAATGTAAAAATACGGCTGCGGCACCGACTGACTTCAGCGTTGATCTTCTGCGCACTTTGGATTGTGGCGCGTCATCTATTTAGCGTCTATATCAGTCATATCACCGAAGTAAATGTTTTATACGGCTCACTCAGCTCCGTCATCGTTATTTTAATGTGGATTTTTTATTCTTCACTGGCCCTGCTTTTTTCCGTAGAAATACTCTACGCCTTGCACAAGGGCTATTATCACTACCGCCAATGGTAATAAAATAAGCGCCTTGCACTTATTTTATTGCTTTTGAGATAATCCTGCCTATTTTTTTATTGTCTAATCTGGATGTCATCCTTATTTTCCATTTTTATTATCCCTTACCGACAAAGGAGTTATAAAATGAGTGAACCGACGCGAATTTCTGTACATGAAACCAGGCAAAAAGTTTCCTCCGGAGAGACCTTGCTGGTTTGTGCGTATGAGGATGCCGATAAATTTCAGAGCAACCACCTCGAGGGCGCCAAGTCATTGTCGGAGTTTCAGTCTGATCTGCCTTCACTGACGAAAGACCAGCAGATCGTTTTTTACTGCGCCTGAAACGGCGAAGCCAGTGCCGCCGGTCAGGCGGAAAAATATGTAAATGATGGTTACACCCATGTGAAGGTCTTGAAAGGAGGGGTGGCTGCCTGGAAAGAGGCGGGATTCCCAATTGTGTAGAAGCTGTTTTCTTTAATGAGCCGAATTTTCAGGAAAATATTGACATGAGGGTCCTCCCAGTTTACAAGGTAGATGATTTTTGCAGCGCTTTTGTCTGAGAGAGGAACTCGATTATGACCCACCCCTGGTATAGAACCATTCTGATGTTGTGCCTGGTGATTTTAATCGGCTGCGCCGGCGGCATCCCGAAATGGCGGCATTTTCACGGCGATTTGTCGGGCCAAGGATATCAGCCAGTGGAAAGCGGTTATGCCCTTTCGGCGAAATGGATTGCGGGGCCGTATAAAATTACGAGCTCTTCTCCGGTCATCGGATTTGTTATCAGCGGCATGGAAATGATTTATTTCGGTACGGTGGACGGTGAACTGGTGGCCCTTAATGCCAACGATGGGGCTGAACGATGGCGCCGTTCATTTGCTCCGCCGGATAAACGTTTTAAAATTGTCTCCTCCCCGGCGGTTTCCACAAAAGGAGATATCTATGTCATTACCAACGAACAGGTCGCCGGCGGCCGACATCAGGGTACGCTGCATAAGCTCGAAGAGTTTGGCAATGTCCGCTGGTCTTTTTCGTTTGCGGATGATGGATTTACTTCCGGATCTCCCAAGATTTTAAAATCGGGCCGAGACACCTTTATCTTTATTTACGTGAATGTCGTCATCGGGGGTGAACCCCAGGGCGAGCTTTTTGTTTTGCGGGACAATGGTAAAACGGCTGAACTACTTGATCGTAAACCTCTCGGCAGCTGTCAGTGGGGCAGCGCGGAGCAGCCTTCCCGCCCGCAAGATGTTTTTGATTCATTTGCAGCAGAGTGGGATTTTATTTCCAGCTTTCCCTTTAGCGGCACCGCCGATAGCCTGCCGGATGCATTTGTCGATCCTACTGTGGCCGTTTATACTGACAGAAAGCTTCCATTGATTGCGGTTGCGGACAATTTGTGCAGTATCGGCGCCTATGAATGGAATGATAAAAAATTATCCGTTGTCTGGAGCGCGTCTCACCCGTTTCAAAAACATTCTTCTTCGTCATTGTTGGCCAAAGGACTGATGGTTTTCGGGCGGCGGGATGGGATGGTTCTGGCCCATGACATGGAAACCGGTGTAAAAATGTGGGAGTATGCTGCCGGTGAACCGGTACTCGCCACTCCGGCTGCAACCCCGGAAGATCAGATCTTTGTTGTTTCGAAAAGCCGCATTCAGGTATTGGATCAGAAGGATGGGTCTCTGATTTACGAAGGGGTGTCGCCGCGAAAAGTTGAATTAGGCGGCCAAACTTTCGCATCACCGGTTGTCACCGAAAATTGTGTTTATGTATCTACCGCTGAAATGCTTACCTTTAGCCACGATCTCTCAACCCGCAGTCAGGATACCAATTTTCGCGGAAACGGTTTAGCTTCGATTGCATTGTCCAATAACGGCGCCTTGTATGTCGTGGCCGCTGACGGGACCATTCACAAATATCAGGGTGCGCAATAACGTTTAGCGGCGGTCTACTTTTTTTTGTCTTTATCGGAATCCCCGGGGGTTTTTTTAGACAGCAGCTCGATAATCTCTTCCCAATCCTTGACGGTCTGTCCCTTCTTAGATTGCTCAAAAGTGTATCGCTTCTCAATATGATCGGCAGATTCGGCAATAACACCGGCCGAACCGATAATGGCAAAGAGAGGGATACCCTTTTCTTTCAATGCCGAAAGCATTTTCGAACCCTGCCAGCGCAATACCGGCGCCTCCGGAAACTCGTGCTCATCCAGCCACTCTCTGGCCATGCGGAGTCCGGTATACCGGCTAAGGTAGATGACCCGGTATTTTTTAAGCAGCCTTTCCACGGCCCGGCGACTGGCGCCTGCTGCTATGTCGGAAATAAATGCATCTTTAAATCCGCCTTCGATTTCGATGAAAATCACTTTTTCACTTTTCCCCAACACCAGAAGTAGCCCGGCGCCGCTCTCACCCTTTGAGCGGGCCTGGATCTTAATTATTCCCGGGCTTTCGGGCGTATATTTTCGATATCCGTAACCGTCGCCACCGGTTAAATTTTTCCCGAGGCGGTTCTCGTCCAGATAAAATTCCACCAGCCTGCCGCCGTCAGCAAAAAATCTGCCTTTGGTTAACACCTTAAGATAGACCGGGGTGCCGACCATGGTCACTCGATCATAAACGATAATCGCCCCCCAGCATTGGCCGGCCGCCAGAACGAAAAAGCAACTTATCAAAAAAATCGACAGGAGCTTGGTTTTTAAAGAATCGATCATTTTCACTTTCTTGACACCTCGTACAGGTTTTTTTAAAATACAACTAATCGTTATCTCAATGCAAATCGGTATATAAGCATACACCTTTAAGACCACAATTCTATCTTTACCATGAGCGAATGGGCTGAGCCAAGAGATTTTAAAGAATGGACAAGAAGGGTTTTTGGACTGCGACCCATTTTGACGCTCATGCTGGTAAGCAGCATTTTTATCCTGGAGATGCGTTTTGACTGGATGGAGCGTATCTTAGGAGCCTATCTGGTTACCACCAATTCCGAGCGGCCTGAATCCGGCTCGATCTGGGAAAAGAGCCGTCAAACCCGCACTGCCCGGAAAACGCTGGAGCAAATCCTCACTGACAAACAGACATTACAGCGTGAAGCCCGAAGCGCAGCCACATTCACGCAAATTGCTGCCAATGTCGCCCCTGGAGAAGGGGTGATGCTGTCAGCCGATCACTTCCGCAAACTCTATCTGCGCCTGGCGCCGTCCATCGCCCACGAGATTATATCTCCTTTCGAATTACTCGGGATTGCCAGCGGTGGGCTCTGGCGCAGGACCTACTTTGAAAAGTCCGGCACCGGTTTAATAATCTATCTCCTGGATGCCAATAACCGGGTGTTGCGGCAGCTTGAACTTGGTCCTCTGCTGCTGTCCCAGTTAAAACGCGGTGAGGTGGCTTTGGCGGAATCCCTTGATGAGCTGCCGGTTTTTGAAAACCGTAT
>JASFIU010000118.1:0-10823 GCA_050122495.1 Desulfobacterales bacterium
ATTGATGCCGTACTGCACATTGCCGATGATATTGATATTGGGAAACAGCGCGTAAGACTGGAATACAATCCCAAGTTGCCGGTTTGCCACCGGTTCCCGAGACACATCGCGCCCGCCGATCCACACGGATCCTGAATTTTGTTCTTCCAGCCCGGCGATGACCCTTAAAAGGGTGGTCTTGCCGCACCCGCTCGGGCCCAACACCGAAACGAACTCTCCCTGTTTGATGCCGACGCTGATGTCACTTAACGCGACGAATTGGCCAAACATCTTGGTAATCTCGCGAACCTCCAAGAAGTGCTCGTCATTGTTATTTTCGATGTTCCGATCCATTTCGGTCTCCCCGGCCGCCGGTTCACAAAACACCGGCACAACCGGTAAATCAGGTTGTGCCGGTATTTTTCTGGTTTGTATTATCTGCTACTTTTTCGGCGCACTCTTGCTGTCGTAGCGCTTGATCCACTCTTTGAGAATACTCTTACGGTTCTGGGCGGCCCATTGCAGGTCGTTGTCAATCAGAACGGACATGGGATCTGACGGCCATCCCCTGGGAGCGTCAACTTTGATGTCGGTGGCCACAATCGGATATACCTTGGCATACATCGCCATGGCCTCATCACTGATGGCCCAGTCGAGGAAGATTTTGGCCTCTTTTTTGATGCGCGGTTTCTTCATCAAGGCATTCGCTTCCACCTCGTATCCGGAACCCTCTTTGGGAAACGCGATCTCGACCGGTTCGCCCGCCTTGTCGCGTTGTCTGAAGCCGCGGTAGGCGAAGGACATCCCGATGGGGAATTCGCCTTTGCCCGCCATCTTGGCCGGTTTCGACCCCGAGTGGGTGTACATGGCGATGTTTTCATGCAGCTGATCCAGATAATCCCAGCCTTTTTTCTCTCCCATGAGTTGCAGAATAGCTGAAACGGTCAAAAATCCGGTGCCGGAGGAAGCCGGGTTCGGCATGACAAGATGGCCCTTGTACATGGGATTGAGTAAATCGGCATAGGATTGGGGCATTTTAAGACCTTTGGCTTTCATCTCGATGGTGTTGCCCACGATACCGGTTACATAAGCTTTGATCCCGACCCAGCGGACGGGGTTGTCCCGGCCGTCCTTCATCCCTTTCCGGACCTTTTCGACGCCTTTGGGATTATAACCTTTGAGCATGCCCAGGTCGTTGGCAATCAGCAAGCTTGTGGCAGCCGTTCCCCACACCACGTCGGCCTGGATGTTGTCTTTTTCCGCCAGAAGCTTGGCGGTGACGATACCGGTTGAATCCCGGTAGATGGTCACATTAATATCTGGATGGGCCTTCTGAAAGGCCGGGAGGTAAACGGCAACCTCGTCGTCTTCCAGGGCGGTATAAACCAACAAATCTTTGGCAATTGCACTGCTGAATCCCAAAAAAATCATCGAAACCGCCAAAAATAGAACCAATCCAATCAAATTTTTACGTTTTTTTAAATTCATACAGGTACCTCCTTTTTAGTTTTCTGGCCTTGCACCAGTAATTAGTCGAAACCAAAATGCTCATAGAATCCATTCGTAAAATAAAACCAGATTTCCAACCGTCCGGGCCCGCCGGCATGATATAACAAATGCAGTAATAGAATAACGCCGGATTAAATTATGATTAAGAAATTGTCATAATCTGGTTAGATTACGGTTTGAGTTTAGCTAAATTCTTGTTGAATGTCGTTGCGCTTAATTGGCGCATATTGAAAAAGCATCACTACCGCTAAATATCGAATGCTGTGGATTCTATGATCAAGCAAGGTTGGACATTTATGCATAACAGACTTAATCCTCTGATTTCAAGAAAAAAAAGTGGCCGTTTATGTTTTGAGGAGAGCTAAATCTTTGAATTTGATTTGGTTTCGAAAATCGTTTCAAATGGCGGGAGCAACAAAATGTAAAATACAACCCGTTTCGGTGGGATGATCGTAAAATAAGGAGAAAGCGGGCAGTTCAGATTTGTGACTGGAGTTTGAATCAGATAGGGTTAGGATAATTTCTGCCTTAGAATTTTATAAAATCATGGCCGTGGTATGGGTGTTTTTTTAAATCGAACAACTCTAAAACACGGGGGGATCTGGGTTCTCGCGACAGGTTTAAAATTTAAGCATTACTCATACGGCGTCAGGCTTTCGAAACCGCCATCTGTTACCACTACGGTCTGCTCGAATTGGGCCGATAGAGAACCATCTTTGGTAACCGCCGTCCAGTTATCTTCCAGTATTTTCAATTCATGATTCCCGAGATTTATCATCGGTTCAATTGTAAAAACCATACCCGGGATTAAACGAACCCCCTGCCCTTTCTGACCGAAATGCGGGACCTGGGGCGACTCGTGAAATTCAAATCCGACACCATGACCGACAAAATCTCTGACCACCGAGCAGCCCTGCCCCTCGGCATAACTCTGGATGGCCCAGCCAATATCGCCGATGGTGTTGCTGGGTTTTACCTCGGAAATTCCGAGCTTTAAACACTCCCTGGCAACGGAGACGATTTTGCGGGCCTCGGGGCCGGGCGTGCCCGCAAAAAATGTCTTGTTGGCATCGGCGTAATAGCCGTTTAAGACGGAGGTGACGTCGACATTGACAATATCCCCGTCTTCCAAAATACGGTCTCCGGGAATACCGTGACAAACAACCTCGTTTACCGAGACGCATACACTTTTGGGAAAGCCCCGGTAATTCAAGGGAGCCGGTTCGGCACCGTTTTTTAGCGTAAACTGATGCACGATGACATTAATATCATCGGTCTTCATTCCCGGGCGGATTTTAGATTCAACCAGATCAAGCGTATCCAGCACCAGCCGGCCGGCCTTGCGGATACCCGCAATATCGGCATCTTTTTTAAGTTGAATCTTGTATCTATTCGCATACATTGCCCTGGGGTCTTTGTTTTCTGATACGGCTTCTTTTCCCAAACAACACTTCTTGTATTTTTGCCCGCTGCCACAGGGGCAGGGATCGTTTCTGCCGACTTTCACCGTTTTGCCCTTCTTGTTTAGTAGATTCAGTCTCGCTTTCGATATCATCTATAGATGCTGCTTTATCAGCCTATTGTTTGTGCATCAATAAGGTGATTATAAAATCTATTTTGTCAAAGTTGAATTCTTTATAATAGATTTTACCCGAATTCAACCTTCAAGCAAAGTAAAAATCCATCGAGATGCATTTTCATATTTGCTATTAGTTAGAAAATATCTTAATAAGCGTTCATCAACCCTATCTTATATTAGACACAGTAAAGTGTTTAACAGAATCGATTGATACTATTCTATTTGCCGCAGAGACGCAGAGAGCGCTGAGATTTTTATTCTTTACCTTTTCGTTGAGAGGCCGAAAAGCTAAAATCCTCAAGCCCTTCAGGCATTGATGATTTGAAACTATCGAAAACAAAGTGTTGATTAAATAGGTTTGCAGCGCAGCTACTGAGCGGTTTTCATTTGTCGGCGTCTCTGCGACAACTGAAAGAAATCTCTAACTCTGCGTCCTCTGCGCCTCTGCGGTGAGCTGATTCAACCATTATAATGATAGCTCACGAAAGCGGTTATTAACCAACAAGACCGACTTGTGTTTTAAGGCATCTTTCAGATAGGCGGAGATTTATTCTTATGTATTTTGAGGTTTCAGGCGTCACGGTTTCGCCACTAATTCCATTTTTTGTGGCATTTTTCGTTTCGCTGCTGGTTACCTCGGCCGGTGTATCCGGTGCCTTCCTTTTATTGCCCTTTCAGGTGAGTGTTCTGGGATTTACCAGCCCGGCAGTCTCGCCCACAAATCTGTTCTATAACATCGTTGCCATCCCCAGCGGCGTTTATCGCTTCATGCGTGAAAAGCGAATGGCCTGGCCGCTGGCCTGGGTGATTATTATCGGAACCCTTCCAGGCATATTCATTGGCGCCGTTTTAAGAATTCTTTATTTGCCGGACCCGAAGAATTTCAAATTTTTTGCCGGATGCGTGCTGTTATATATCGCTCTACGACTTGTCCTCGCCTTGATTAAAAAGAATAATTTAACCCTTGAAAAGGCAAAAGCCGTAGAAGAACGCTTTTATGCCAAAAAAAATGCAAAAGCGGCTGGAACCGCAAACGGCACCAAGCCCATACCGGCTGTAAGAACCGTGAAATTTTCACTCAAGCATTACAGCTATAGCTTCTACGGTGAAATCTTCACGTTCAATACCATCGGGCTGCTGGTGCTGTCGTTTTTCGTTGGAATTGTCGGCGGGACGTATGGCATCGGCGGGGGGGCGATTATCGCACCTTTTCTGGTCGCTTTTTTTGGTTTGCCGGTTTACACAATTGCCGGAGCCACCTTGATGGGCACCTTTGTTACATCGATTGCCGGCGTTGCCTTTTACGCCGGAATCGCCCCATTTTTTGCCGAAACCGGTCTGGTAATTGCACCGGACTGGACCTTGGGGGCCTTATTCGGCGCCGGCGGCTTTTTGGGCATCTATTGCGGCGCCCGACTTCAAAAGTACCTGCCCGCCAAAATCATAAAGATAATCCTCATCCTCACAATGACCTTCATCGCCATCCGTTATATCTCCAATATATTTTAAAATATATTGTGAGCGTCCTACCGGCCTTGATGAGCGTCCCTTCGGGACTCGAAGAGCGGTCCTTCGGGCCTTGAGGCTGGCGGCACGAAATTATAATCTCCTTTCAGCCTCAAGCGAAGCGCTCCTCAAACGCAAGTTCTTGTTATTGGTTATTCGTTATTAGTTATTGGAAATGATCATTATGCGTTATGGCTCGATCATCGCTTCGGTTTATTCACTAATAACAAATAACTGATAACGAATAACAAAAGTGCGCAGCGCTTTAGAGCCATTTTACGGAGTGGGGTGAATAATGCAGCATTACCCGCTGGCCGGGGTAAAGATTTTCCTGTCGGGTCTTTTCCTGGGATAATTTTAAGGTAAACGGGAGGTTGCCGATCAAAATCGTGGCCACGATCTCGGCATGGGTCTTTTCCAATGTTAAGCGCGAAACAATACCGTTTAATACATTTGCACCGAAACCATTCACTTTTGCATCGGTTGCCCGGGTTACGGAGATGGGCTCGATAAGCCCCATAGCTTCGGGTCCCGGTGGCTCTGATACCCTTAGAAATTGACCGTCCGGTAATTCCTTCTCCCACAGGCTGTCGTTATGAGGACGCCAGGGACCCAAAATGACGTTTTCTCGACCGGTTCTAAATAGCCGGCCTTTAAACAGGTGCATCACTTCGTCGCAGACGTCATAGAGCCAATCCCGGTCATGGCTGGCAATGATCAGGGTTGTATCCCATTCCCGGCGGGCCATCAAAGAAGCTTCCTTGATCTGTTGGGCACTGGCCACATCCACATTGGCAGTCGGTTCGTCCAGTAATAAAACTTCCGGCTTTAAGACCAATCGGGACGCTAAAGCCACCCGTTGGGTCTCCCCGCCCGAAAGCTGATGGGCCGGCGCCTGGACAAAATCAGCCATTCCCACCATATCGAGACCTTTGTCGATTCGACGCATGCGTTCTTCTTTTTCGATGCCTCTAATTTTCAGGCCGAATTCAAGATTCTTAAATACAGTGGTTGTAAAAAGAAGCGGCAGCTGATCCACCAGGATAACTTCTTTTCGCAAACGCTGAAGATATGGTTCCACATACTGCACCGGTTTGGATTTATAGGAAAGGACGCCCGAGGTAGGCGCTTCCAACATTGCCATAATATTTAAAAGGGTGGTTTTGCCGGCGCCGTTGGGTCCTTGCAGTCCGTATATAGCGCCTTTTTCGAAGCTTAACGCATGGATATCCAGTATCGTCCGGTCGCCGTATCTTTTGATGAGATCTGAAATCGTAAAAATCATCCGGACCGAACCCTTCCCTGAAATAAATGAAATAACAGATTCATCCCGAAGCTAAGGCCCAGAAGCACGATTCCCAGGGCCACGGCCAGGGTGAAGGCTCCTTTGTCATATTCCAGGGCCATGGCAGTCGTCATCGTCCGGGTAAAGCCCCGAATGTTACCGCCCAGCATCATGCTGATACCCACTTCGGATATGACCCGGCCGTATGCGGCAATCATGGCGGCGACGATGCCGAATCGCGCCTCTCTGAATATCACATAGGCGGTTTGCAAGCGATTGGCCCCCAGCGTCATGGCCGTTTTGCGGTAGCGCTGATCAATCCTGCTGATCGCCGCAATGGTGAAGGCAGCGACGACCGGTAAGATTAACAATGTCTGGCCAATGATAATGGCCTTCTGGGTATACAACAGGTCAAAAAAACCCAGTACACCCCTGCGGGAAATAAAAGCATACACAAAAAGCCCGATGACCACCGTGGGAACCGCCAATAAGGTATTCAGGCAGGTTATGATAAATCTTTTGCCCTTGAACGATTCAAATGCCACCAAAAATCCGAGGGGAATGCCCAGAAGGCTTGCAAAAAAAGTCGAATAGCAGCTGACCTTCAGGGAGACGGCAACAATGTCAACCATCTCCTTGTCCAGCGTAACGACTAAAGCAATTGCGGAAATAAAACTGTCTATCAGTAAATCCATAAGTCTCCAAATAGTAAATAAATTCGAAATTCGAATATCGAAACTCGAAACAAATTCAAAATCATAAATTCGAATGTCCAAAACGGTTTTGAATTTTGATCATTTGGAAATTCGGATTTGTTTCGAATTTCATGTTTCGTGCTTCGGATTTCCTGCTCATTGAGCAGGCGCATCTGGATAAAACAGTTGTTTTCCCAGAAGCCGGTAATTATCGATAACCGTCTGTCCCCTTTTTGAAACCAGCCACTCGGCAAAGCTTTTAGATAAATCATATTTTACATGCGGGTGTTTTTTAGGGTCGATCGGAATCACACCGTAGGGATTGGCAAGCGCACGATCCCCCTCGCACAGCACGACCAGGTCAATGGGCACATCCCGTCCGTACTTATATTTAATATAGGTGCCTCTGTCCGCCAGGATATAGGCTTGTTTTTCATCGGCAAAGGTCAAGGCCTTGCCCATGCCCTGCCCGATGGACAAATACCACTGCCCCAGTCCCTGGGGATGGATAAAGCTGACTTCCTTTTTCTTGCCCTTCTTGACAATGGTCTGGGTCCTTTTTTCCAGCGGCAAAGCGGTGGTTTTCCAAAGCGCCTGCTCTTTGGTGTGGGTGCCGCTGTCATCGCCACGCGAGACAAAACCGGTCTGCGCCGCCGCGATCTTTTTGAAAGCTTCAGCGGCATGGGTCTGCCCTTTGATAGCGGCTGGATCTTTTTTGGGCCCTAAAATAACAAAATCATTGTGCATGACTGCATAGCGCCGGGTCCCAAAACCGTCCTGAATAAATTTCTCCTCGCGCGCTTTGGCGTGTACGAAAATCACATCCACATTGCCGTCCATGCCGTCACGAATGGCCGCCCCCGTGCCTTTAGCAATCACTTTGACCTTGATGCCCGTATCTTTTTCAAGCTCGGGTAAGAGAACATCCAACAGCCCGGAAGCCTGTGTACTGGTCGTTGTGGACATCTTAATAATTTTCTCTTCTGTCAGGCCGCTGGTGCTAAAAAAACAAACAATCAAACCCACAAGTATAAATTTCTTCCCACACCGTTTCATAACGTTCTCCTTTTCATCTGAAATCTGTCTTCTGCTTGCCCTCCGTCTTGTCCCGTCGAAGCTTTAGCGAAGTCGGAAGCCTTTATGGCGAAGGGGGGTCCTCCGTCATCTGTCCTCTTCACTCGGATAAATCATCTTTCCGGAAACGCTGAGATCATAACCCGATATTTCATCGCCCAGTGTTTTAAACTCCTTCTCGTGTAGAAGGCCTAAAAATTTTTGAATGCCTTCATCAAAGAATCGATCCTTCAAGATCATCAGATCAAATCGTTCCCAGCGAATCGGAATGAACCCAATATTTAAAAGCCCGGCAACCGCGCCGATGCCGGGGCCGGCATCTGCGCGTCCGGCTAAAATCTCCAGCCCCACCTCCAGGTGCCGGTGCACCTCGTGGACGTATCCATCAATTTTTTCACCATCAATACCGGCTTTCTGAAATTCACGATCAAGCAGTAAACGCGTGCCGGTCCCCACGGGTCGGTTAACAATCGTGATTCCCGATCGGGCCAGGTCAGCAACACCCGATATATTTTTGGGGTTGCCTTCCGGTACCAAAATGCCCTGCTCGCGGCGACAGAAATTTACAACGGCCGGCATTAATTCCAGCTCCCGGAAAGCATAATCAAAATTGTATTCTTCTTCATCTTCCTGGAGCAGGTGGCTTGAGGCCAGGTGGCAAAGATTCTGCCGCAGGGCTCGCAGCCCCCCCATGCTGCCCAAATTACCGAAAACGGCCAGCGGTGCTTGAAAATAGGTGTTGAAAAGTGAAATGGCCCGGTCCAGCAATGGATCGTTGCTGCCGGCCAGTATGAGTAATCCTTGCTGAACGGGCAGAAACTTGCCGGTTTCCGGATAATTAATGGTTTGGGTTTCAACCCACTGGTCCACCAGATGACGCGGAAAAAGCCATTTACCCGTTACCTTGGAGGCGGGCAGGCCTTTTTCTGCAATCAACGTGTAAACCATCTTCTCATTGATATTTAAAAATTCGGCGACCTCTTTGGTGGATAATAGTTTCTTCATAAAAACCTGCCTTTAGAAGCATGAGCAAATAATAATAGTCAGGTTGTTCGAAATAAAGTGTCTGTATACCTTTTATTGTAATTTTTTGTCAATATTTTTATAGAATAAAAATTTATTCGACCAATAATAACTAAAAATAACCACAAATCTTGTTTTAATCTAGGTGCTGTCGGCTTTATTCCGTACTAAATCCTGAGAACAGTTTTAATTGGCAAGGATTGGCAATTTTTAATTCAAATTCTGAACCGATTTGTATAAATACATACAATTATTGGGCCTTATTCTATACTGATGGGGCTTTAGACAGGATTAAAAATTCATTACGGTGACGTGGTTTTATGCGGCCAGGTGCATAGTTTTTCCAGAGGGCATTGCGGGCATTGCGGCTTTCGAGCCATACAGGTGGATCGCCCAAAAAAAATAAGCTGAAGGCAGAAATCGTTCCAGGATTTTTTAGGAATGAGGTCCATCAGATCAAATTCGATTTTTACCGGATTATCGTGCACGGTTAAACCCAGCCGGTTTGAAATACGGGCAACATGGGTGTCCACCACCACGCCGGGGATACCGAAGGCAGCCCCCAGAACCACATTGGCGGTTTTACGCCCTACCCCGGGGAGTTTAACCAGGTCTTCCAGGTTTGGCGGCACTTCACCGTTGTGCTGCTCTAAAAGTGCCCGGGCGCAATTTTTAATGTTTTTGGCCTTGTTATGGAAAAAACCGGTGGGACGAATTAATCTTTCAATGGTTTTAAGGGGCGCAGCCGCGAAATCCGAAGGTGTTTTCAGATGGTTAAAGAGTACCGGGGTAACCTGATTCACCTGTTTGTCCGTGCATTGGGCCGACAGAATAGTGGCAACCAGAAGCTGGAACGGATTGTTATGAAACAGCTGGGTTTGAACATCAGGGTAAATCTTTCGTAAGATCTTTCGAATTTTATCGGCTCGTGATTTGAGTTGCATAAAAAAATAGTCCGTGGTTGGTGGTCCGTAGTCAGTTGCAAAAATTGCTTTTTAATCCTATTGTTAAATCATGGTGGCAATCTGATGTATTTCGGCGAGGGATATACGCTGCTTTTATAAACACAGTCAAGATAGAATAATTAAAATCGACAACTGACCACAAACAATGAACAAGAAACAAATCGTACGCGCATTAGGTTTGTGTTCCGGGGGACTGGACAGCACCCTGTCCGGTCTGGTTTTGCGTGACCAGGGAATCGATGTCGAATGGGTAACATTTGAAACGCCTTTTTTTACGGCCGCCAAGGCCCGTAAAGCCTCGGAAAAAACGGGCATCCCCTTAACCGTTAAGCCGATTTATCCCGTTTATATACAGATGCTCAAGAATCCGCCGGGCGGATACGGCAAACAAATGAACCCCTGCATGGACTGCCACGCGCTCATGTTCAAACTGGCCGGGGAGATGATGCAGGAACAAAATTTTGACTTTCTTTTCAGCGGTGAGGTCCTGGGCCAGCGTCCGATGTCGCAAAACAAATCATCATTGCATTATGTGGAGAAGCACTCGGGCTTTAAGGGATATATTCTGAGACCGTTAAGCGCTAAAAGGCTTCCGGAAACCATTCCGGAAAAAGAAGGGCTGGTAGACCGGGAACGCCTGCTGGACTTTGCGGGCCGGGGCCGCCGGCCTCAAATCGCGCTGGCCCAAAAATACGGCCTCACCGATTATCCCGCTCCGGCCGGCGGCTGCCTTTTAACCGACGTCGGCTATTCCAGAAGGCTAAAAGATCTGCTTGCCCATCAGGATGAGTGCACCGAAGAAGAGTTGCATCTTTTAAAATACGGCCGTCATTTTCGCTTGAATCCGGATACCAAGCTGATTGTCGGGCGTACCCAGAAAGATAACGAAAGCATTCTAAAATATCACAACCCCCAAACCGATACGGTGATCGACGTCAAAGATCATCCCAGTCCACTGGCATTGGTCCCTCATGGAGGCGCGCAAGATGTAATCTATCTGGCAGGTTCCATATGTGTCGGGTACAGCAAAGCCTCCAACCTCACACCCATAGATGTTGTGGTCAAAACGCCCGCAGGAAAGGAAACCATCGAGGTCATCGGTATCCCCACATCTGATTTCAAAAAATTGCTTGTTTAGGTTTCAAAGTTCTGAGGTTAGATAACAGACAGCAGAAGACCCCCCTTCGCCATAAAGGCTTCCGACTTCG
>JASFIU010000119.1:0-10806 GCA_050122495.1 Desulfobacterales bacterium
GATGCCATGCACGAAAAGCAGGTCAATGTAATCGGTATGCAGCCGTTTCAGGCACGCTTCAAGCCGGGGCGTAAAATCGGTACCTCTTCTAAATGAAAGCTTGCTCACCAGAAACACTTGCTTGCGAGTATCGGGATTTCGGGCGAACCAGCGACCGATTCCTTCTTCGCTGCGGCCGCCACCGTACCCTTCAGCGGTGTCCCAATAGTCGATCCCCCACTCAAGCGCCTTGGCGAGCATTAACCGATTGTTCAAAATGTCGAACATCCCGCCAAGTGAAAGTGTGGAGACTTTTATGCCCGAGCGGCCGAAGGCTCTGCGGGGCATCGGCGCCTTGGGGAGGGTGATCTGGGCTGAGGCCTCGCGGGGCCGCCCGAGAGCGTTGCCGCCCACCACAGATCCCAATCCGATGGCCGCAGCTTTTTTTAGAAAGTCGCGGCGGTTGGGTCTATTATTTTTATTCTCATCAAATGACATGATTCATACCTCCTTGGATACCGGCCTACTCGGTTTTGGCGGCCGGCTCCGTCCGGCGTCCCGTGCTGAGGTCGAAAACCGGCTGGAAATTGTATCTGCCCATGATCACGCCCTCGGGAGCCTGCAGGCTGGTCTCTCCGTTTTCTATCCAGAAGCGAAGCTCAGCCTTAATGTTAAGCCCTTGGCTCAGTGCGCGTTCAAGCTCACCTCGAGTTTTCCCGTAATAGCCCTTGGCCTTTCCTCCATGATAGGCCCGCCTCGCATTGTACCAAGACTGCGCGCTTTCATATGGTAACACCACGAAAACCCAGTACTCCGTGCGATCAGATGAAACCGCTTCAAGAAACAACGAATACTCGATTTTCTTGCCATCTGCAGAGGCTGCTTCGAGGCGTTCTAGCTCCATATCCTCGATCAACCATGTGGTTGTGCCACCAAGCGCCCCGACAAAATCCTTAACCGGCCCAAAAACGTAAGCTGGATTTTTTTCGCTGGCAATGAAGTAACCCCTTAAAAACCAATCGGGGGGGACATAGGGCTGAAGCCCGTTTTTTTGCCTAAAAGCCTGGAAAGACTCCGCTGAAACAACCGGAGCCGTTATCACCAAGCTTGCCACCATAAACATGGATGCAACCAGACACCATCTTTTCGGTATCATCGCATTATTTTCTTTTAAGAAGGTTGGTTGTTCGAGCCTAGCGCTTGAAGAGGATCCGACGCTGGGACCTCCGCATACCAACGAATGGAAGTTTCTGAAGAAGCTTCTTAATTCACGTTGTCCAATAGAAAATTTCCGAGCTTTCAATCGTCTGTTGATATTACTTTGTAAAGCCGTATTTTACAACGCCTTTGTTGTTCCAAAACAAATAATTTGCGAATATCTTATTGATTAAATTAGAATTGCCTTCGCAGGCGAATGCGCCTCTGAGCCGTAGGAGATCATTTTAAATAAATGCTTGACCATCTTGCTTTTCCCCTTTTTCATACCTAATATCAGGTATTATTCAATAGTATGATTACAAACTTTATGAGGTCACTCACATGTCTCCAAAAAGACGGCTTGAAACCATGTCGACGTGGAGGCTAAAGGTTAGATCGAGAAACAGAAATGCAACACCAGTCAGCGAGATATTGCATTATCGCATTGGTTGTCGGGCTTTTAAGTCTGCTCCCGTCACCGAACGCCCTTTGTGAAGATTCCCCTCTCATCCAGGCACAAAAAGCCTATCAAAAAGGAAACTACGAAGATGCCTTGCGCCTTTATGACCTTGTGTCCGGCCAGGACCGGATTGCCGCAATTGTTGGCGCGAATCGCATCCGGATTATGACTGGTGATTACACCGAGGCAGAGGAAGCCTTGCGTCAGTCGCTGGTGGCATTTCCGCAAGACGAAACCCTTCATTCCCAATTGGCTGAAATCTTTACATTGACAGGTCGTTCGAATGAAGCGCTCCAGGTTTTTGAACCTCTCATTCGGGGTCAGATTGCCGGCGTCCGAAGTCTGGTTCAGTTTGCTGAGATTCTCCGCCTGCGTGGACGACGCTCAGAAGCTGAGCCTTATTTCCTGCAGGCGATCTCGTATTATGACAGGGGACTGGTCTTTGATGCCGAAGACGTCGCCTGGGTTGCGGAAGCCTGCCGGGCCTTGGAGCGGTTTCACGATGCCAATAACCTATTTCGCGAAGCCGTGCGCCTCGATCCCGAGAAGCTCGAGACCCACGTTTTGTGGGGAGATCTTTTTCGTGAAAAATACAACGTCGCCGAAGCACGGCGCTCCTATGAACATGTCCTGAAACAAAATGACAAGTATGTTCCCGCCCTCGTGGGAATGGCGCGGACTGCGGGCGGGCGCGCCTCCCATGAATTTCTGAACAGCGCTCTGGAGATTAACCCACGCTCCGTGTTGGCTCTTGTGGCCCGGGCAGATTTATTCAGCGAAGATAATCGCTACGATGCGGCAGTGGTCTGCCTGCAGCAGGCACTGCAAATCAACCCCGAGTCCACAGATGCTATGGCCTTGCTGGCAGCCATCGCCTTTTTGAAAGACGACAACGAGACCCTTCAAGGGCTTGAAAAAAAGATGGCAACCCTCAGCCCCGGCAACGGGCGGTTTTATGCCCGCATCGCTGAAATCTGCGGCCGAAGCTATCGTTTTGACAAAGCCGTTCACATGGCCCAAAAAGCCGTCGCGCTGGATGCGCAACACTGGAACGGGCACACTATTTTAGGTATGAACCTCCTGCGACTGGGAAAGGAAACCCAGGGGCGGTTTCACCTTGAAGAGGGCTTCAGAGGAGACCCTTTCAACGTTTGGGCGATGAACCTGCTGAAAGTTCTTGATGTGCTGGACGGTTTTGAAACACGTACGACCGAGCACTTCATCGTTCGTATGCATCCCTCCGATGCCGATATTCTCTGGCCTTATTTAAAACCGTTGCTGGAAGAGTGTTGGAAAAAACTCACGGCCAAATACGATTTCAGACCCCAGGGACCGATTCTCATCGAAGTATTTTCCGAGTATGAAGACTTTGCCGCCCGGACTTCGGGACTGCCGGACATCGGACATCTCCTGGGAGTTTGCTTTGGCAGCGTTATTACGCTTGGCTCTCCGAGGGCCCATAAACCGCCCGGCTCGATCAACTGGCAGGAGGTTGTCTGGCATGAATTCGCCCACGTCATTACCTTGCAGATGACCAAAAACAAAATACCGCGCTGGCTCTCCGAAGGCGTTTCTGTTTTTGAGGAAAAAAGCGGCCGACCCGAGTGGGGGCGTCGCCAGGACCTCGAACTCGTGAAGGCAGTTCAGGAAGATAGGATGATTGGACTCAAGCGCCTGAACGAAAGCTTTTCCCGCGCCAAAACCCTGGCGGATTTGAATTTTGCTTATTACGAGGCTTCCCTTCTGGTCGAGTTCATCGTAGAGCGATACGGGTTTGAAACCCTCAAGACGCTCATTTACCGTTTTTCAACCCACACAAAGACGAGCGATATTTTTAGATCGGTTTTTGATGTCCCCCTGGAAGAATTTGAATGGAATTTTTTTTCATGGATCAACGGGCGGGTAAAAATGCTTAATGTCTATGTCAGCCAGGATAGGCATTCCGATCTGGGTCCATTCGCTGTTCAAAAGAACGACGATAACCTGCCGCTTTTGGAGGATCAGAAAAACGTATTGATCGAAACGCTGCGCAAGCAAATTGAAGCCCACCCGCGTGATGTTTTGGCTCATTTGCAATTGGGCCTCATTTTGTACGCTTCCAAAGATCTTGAAGGGGCCATTAACCACCTAACCATTGCCAGGGACCTGTTGCCAGGTTACAGCGCTTCACCTAATCCGCGGCAGATCCTGGCTGCGATATATGAGGAACTCGGGGACACCCAGGCCATGATCCGTGAACTGGAGGCCCTGGTAAATGTTCAACAGCATGCCTATAACGCCTGTCTTAAATTAGGCCAGGCGGCGCAGGTAAGCAACGATTTTAGCCGGGCCGTGTACTATTTGGAAAGAGCCATTGCCGTAAATCCATATGATCAGGATGTGCATCGTTCATTGGGGGCTGTTGCCATGCAACGATCGGATTATACAACGGCCATTCGGGAGTACGCCGTTTTGTTAGCTCTGGACGAAACGGATCCGGCCTTAGCCAATACGGATCTAGCCGAAGCCTTCCTGCGGAACGGCAATAAATTCCAGGCCAAACGCTATGCCTTGGCAGCTTTAGAAATCGCCCCCATGTTTGAAAGGGCCCAGGATATTCTACTGGATACATTGGATCCCTAAGCTGCCGTTATAGAAGCTGAAACCTGAGACCAGACACCTGAAACTTTAACCGGTAGCGTTGTACGCCCCATTGGTGACATAAGATCAACCTGCAGGTGCCATGAGACACATTTGGATATTCGTATTAATTCTGTTGCTGCCCGGTAACATCGCCTTTGGGCAGAATGAATCCATGCTTGCGGGATTACCGCAGCAACCTGAAGACGACCTTGCCGGTGAACATGAATTCATTTTGATTCGAGGGAAATATGCGAATTATAAATCAGACGCATCGTTGGGATATATCCGCGGCCCCCAAAACCGCGCCTGGTGGCAAACTGATTTTGACGGTGCCGATCGCAATCTGCTGCGGGGTCTGAGGCGCTATACAACCGTGGACACGTCCAGCAAAAGCTTTAAGGTTCTGGCGCTGACGGATCCGGAGCTTTTCGAACATCCTTTTTTATACATTAACATGAAGCGCGTGCCGCTTTACTCGGGCAACGGACCCAACTTTTCAGCGGAAGAAGCCGCCGCCCTGCGAGAATACATGCTGCGGGGAGGATTCGTCATGATAGACGATTTCTGGGGGCCACAACATTGGCAGGATTTTCGAATTGAACTCGATAAAATTTTCCCGGAGCGCAAATCGCGCAAATTAGAATTGAGCCATCCGATATTTCATTGCTTTTTTGATATCGATGAAATCAAGCAGGTGCCCGGACGGGGGGTTACCTGGAATTTCGGATGGGGATTTACGCTCGACAACCCGGATTACCCAACGTCGGTGCACGGTCTTTTTGATGACGACGGCCGGCTGATGATGGTGGTCAATTTCAATACCGACCTCGGCGACGGATTGGAGCACACATTCGATCAATTTTACCCAACCCGTTACAGCAACGCGGCCTACAAACTGGTCATTAACTATATTATTCACGCGATGAGCCATTAGTATGAAAACAAAACTCCTACTTTGCATCTTCTGCGCAGGCTTGTCCATGATCACTGCAGATAGCGCTGCGGAAATCGCCCCCACCACCGATCACACCGCGGAGCTGGATGAGGCCGGTGATGCATTTACGTTCGTCCGGATCCAATACGATACGGCCGGTGGTAATTGGGAAGAGGGCGAGCATTGGGGACCATGGCGCACCTGGGCGGTGGATTTTCCCGCAGCGGATCGCAATTTTCTGCGGGGTGTTCGAAGGCTGACGAATATCCATGTCAACAAGGAGCCGATCGTTTTGCGCCTTGATGACGATCGCATTTTTGAATACCCCTTTTTGTATATGCTGGAGGTAGGCCGCCAGGGAGGCGTGCAATTTTCGGAAAAGGAAATGCACAATCTGCGGGAATATCTTTTGCGGGGAGGTTTTCTGTTTATCGACGACTTCTGGGGAACATGGCAGTGGTCTAATTTTTATCGAACCTTTTCAAAGGTTTTCCCGGACAAACCTATTGTGGAACTCAGCGAGGATCACCAGATCTTTCACTGTTTCTTTGATATTGACGGTCCGCAAATGATCCCCAGAGTCCACAATATCGACAATTATCCTGAACAGGATATTGAGGTTGCCATCAACCGTGCGGTCCTCGATGACGACGGCCGGGTCATGGTACTGATCAACTGGAACTCGGATATCGGCGACGGCTGGGAGCACACCTACCATCCCCTATACCCGACCCAATACGCCAACATGGCGTATCGACTGGGAATAAACTATTTAATGTACGCGCTGACACACTGACACACTAACCGTCTATGCAGGCCAAGATTTTTAAAATTTATGCCAAGTCTTTATAACAGTCCCTGGCCCAAAAATTGAGCCGCTGCTGGATGTTGCTCACTGGATACTGGATCACCAAAGATGACAAAGGAGGTTACACCTATGGCTGAAACGCCGCTAAGAGAAATGAGACCCCTAATCGATACCGAAGACGAAATTGCGCTGGTGGAGCGCATGAAAGCCGGCCGGGAAAAAATCATCCGGGAACTCAGAAAAGTGATTGTCGGTCAGGATGACGTGATTCAGGAAGTTCTGATCGCTCTTTTTGCCGGCGGACATTCGCTGATAACCGGTGTTCCCGGATTGGCCAAGACCCTTCTCATCAAAACGATTGCCGATATTACCCAGCTCAGGTTCAGCCGGATTCAATTTACACCTGATCTGATGCCCGCGGATGTGATCGGGACCGAAGTCGTAGAGCAAGACCCTGACACGGGTCGGCGTGTATTGAAGTTCGTCAAAGGCCCTATATTTGCAAACATTCTGCTGGCAGACGAAATTAACCGAACGCCTCCCAAAACCCAATCCGCCCTGCTCGAAGCCATGGAGGAACAGCAGGTGACAGCCGGGGGAGTCACCTACAAAATGGATTCCCCTTTTTTCGTGCTGGCCACCCAGAACCCCATCGAACTGGAGGGGACCTACCCGCTTCCGGAAGCCCAGCTGGACCGTTTCATGTTCAAGATATTGATTGACTACCTGCCGGAAGACGAGGAAATCGCTGTCGTCAACAATACAACCGGCGTGGCTGCCATGGCCGTGGAGCCGCTCTTAGCCGGCCGGGATATCCTTGATTTCCAGCATATTGTCCGGCAGGTGCCGGCCGCCGAAGAGGTCACGCGTTTTGCCGTGCGCCTTGTGGCCGCCAGCCGGCCGGGCAACGGCGCCGCACCTGATTTCGTCCAAAATTGGGTTAGCTGGGGCGCCGGGCTGCGGGCCTCCCAGTTTCTGATTCTGGGGGGCAAAGTGCGGGCTCTCCTCAATGGGCGCTTCAACGTCTCCTATGAGGATATTCGTGCCCTGGCCCATCCCGTCATGCGGCATCGCATTATCGTCAATTTTCATGCTCATGCGGAGCGCATTGATACCTCCCATGTAATCGACAGGCTTTTGGATACGGTACCGGTGCCGTCTTCCGGTTTATAGGGGGTTAAAAAAGAGATTGACCATGATACCGACTGAACTCAGTGTTCTTGATCCGGCAGTCCTGGCAAGCATTGCGGATCTCGAGCTTCGCGCCCGGGTTGCCGTAGAGGGCTTCCTGGCCGGTTTGCACAAGAGTCCCCATCGCGGCTTCAGCTCGGAATTTTCCGACTACCGGCATTATTACCCGGGCGACGACATGCGGTACGTGGACTGGAAAGTCTACGCCCGATCAGGAAAACTCTACATCAAGCAATTTGAGGATGAAACCAACGTCCGTTGCTACATTCTGTTGGACTGCAGTGCATCCATGGGCTACGGGTCCGACACGGTAACAAAGCTCGAATTTGCACGCACCCTGGCCTCGGCCCTGGCCTATTTCATTATTGGCCAGCGGGATGCGGTGGGCTTGATCACCTTTGACCATAAAATTCAACACTACCTGCCCTCCCGTTATCGCCAGGGACATCTGATGCAAATTCTGAGAGCCCTGGCGGAGACGGTCATCGGGGACGTGACTGACATCCTGCAGCCGGTTGCAGACCTTGCCCATTCGCTCAAACGCAAGGGACTGGTCATACTGATCAGCGATCTGCTCGACGAAAACGAGGCCACCATGGGTGGTTTGCAGCAGCTGCGCGCAAAGGGCAATGACGTTATCGTGTTTCATGTTCTGGACGATGCCGAATTGACGTTTCCCTTTGACCGGATCGCGGACTTTGAAGACAGCGAGACGCATGAGATTCAAAAAGCCGTGCCCCAACGCGTTCGGAAAATCTATCTTCAGGAAGTCGAGCGGTTCTGTGACTTTTACAAAGAAAAGTGTAGGGCCGGTGGAATGGATTATTGTCTGCTGAACACAGCCGAACCATTAAATACCGCTTTGGCTTCGTATCTTTCAAAGCGCGCCAGAAGCTTTTAGGGATTCAGAAATGTCATTTCTATCACCATGGTATTTGTTGGGCCTGCTGGGAATCGGTATCCCCCTGGCGATTCATTTGATTCGCCGGCAGCGGGCTGAGCGAGTTGTGTTGCCAACCGCGCGCTTCCTGAAGCGGGCGCCGAAGAAACTGGTTTATTTTCAGCGGATCCAACAATGGCTGTTGTTGGTGCTGAGGATTGCCATCGCAGGACTGCTGGCCATCGCCTTTGCGCGGCCTATCATTACAGGCGTTTATTCGCAGCTGGTGGGTGCGGCACCGCAGTCGCTGGTCATCCTACTGGATACATCCATGAGCATGCAGTATGCAGATCGATTCGACGAGGGTAAAACGGCGGTCATCAAAATTTTAGAGTCACTGCGACAAGGGGACGAGGCGGCAATCGTCACTTTCGCGGACAGCCCGGGTTCGGTGAAACCTTTGACGACGGATCTCACGGCCCTGGAGACCTTCGTGCGGAACATCCCGGCGCCCGGCTACCGGTCCACCCATTTCTTAACTGCGCTGCATCTGGCGGATCAGATTCTGAAATCGGCGCATTATCAGGAAAAAACCGTGGTTTTGGTTTCCGATTACCAGCGCAGCGCCGCACCGGCAAGCAGTGCCGTCTGGACATTAAGCCCGGGCATTCGGTTTAAGGGCATTAAGGTCGGAGACACAAAGACTTCCAATCTGACGGTAACGGATGTCAGAACAATGAAGCTTCCGGCTCAGGGTCAAGAAACACACCTTATTGTCGGCCGTATTCAAAGCCTTGGAACCGATCCCATACCGGAAGCCCGGGTATTCCTTCGCATCGATGGAACCGAACTGACAAGCAGACCGTTAGACCTGCGGGACAGATCGGAAATCGTGGTGGAATTTCCCGTCACTGTCAATCAGGCCGGCCTGCATCGTGGTAGCCTGAGGGTTGAGGGCGACCGTTTTGAGCCTGACAACACCCGTTATTTTACCGTCCGCGTCGAGCCACCGTTGAGAGTCCTGTGCATCAGCGGTGAATCCGCCGGCGGCGGTGCGGACGACAAAGCCTACTGGTTTCGTTCAGCCCTTGGCCGGCAGGCCACATCGCCTTTTCAGGTTGATGTCGTCGATCCCCAAGGACTGTTCCCCGATGCCTTAGCATCCTATGCGGCCGTTGTCCTGATGGACGTGGGTAACCTGGCTCGGGATCAAATGAATGCACTGCAATCGTATGTGAAGGGCGGCGGCGGCCTACTACTGGCGCCGGCCGACCGGGCTGATGGCACCGATTTTAACCGCAATTACGGGGAATTAACACCGGCTTTGCTGCGACGCAAGCATGTTTTCAACGATGAAACGGCTCTGGCGATTACGCAGGTGCATCGGCACCATTCCATAATCCGTTTCCTGCAAAACGGCCAACCAACAGATTTTAGTGCGGCCCGCTTTCATGGCTACTGGCGCACTGAGCCTGTTGCCGGTAGTGACGTGATCCTGAGTTTCGAAAATGGTGATGCGGCCCTGGTTGCAAACAGGGTGGGCAACGGACGTGTATTGCTCTTTACGTCTTCCTTGGATCCGGAATGGAACAATTTTCCCCGTCATGTGACCTATCTGCCACTGCTGCACGAAACCATGCGCTATTTGGCTGGCAGCCAGGACCAGAAGGCTGTGTATCGGGTCGGTGAGTTCGTCCCCCTTTCCATCGCACCGGGAGGTGCGGCCCGGGTTACATCGCCGCGGGGGGAAGAAACCCTGATGCGTTCAACACCGGCAGGTCCTGCATTCTACCGGGCAACCGATCAGCCCGGTTTTTACGAGACACGATCCGGTAATTGGTTGAGCAGTTTTGCCGTGAATGTGTCCGCCCAGGAGTCGGATCTTACTGCCATTGCATTGGATGATATCCGGGACAGGGTGGCCCATTCTGAAGCGCAGCAGGTGAGCTCCCATGCGGAACAGATCTCACTGTTGCGGATCCAGCTGGAAAAATCCCAGCAGTCCTGGTGGTGGATTCTGCTGCTGGTGCTGGTGCTGGGTCTTTTTGAAACCTTTTTGGCAAACCGCACCTATCGCTGATACGTTTATTGGGTGGTGTTCAATTGGTGTGACACTATCCAAGCTATGGAGACCGATATGAATTTACCGACCACCGAGGAACTGCGCGATGCTATCAGACGCGTCCGACTTCGCCGTAACGTGATTCTGCATGTGCGACAAATCGGCTGGAGTCTGGCAATTCTGGCAGCCCTTTTCATATTTGGCGCCATTCTGGAAATGGCCTTGCATCCACCGAGCCCTGTCCGGATATTTTTCTTTTGTCTTTTGGGGGCGGCGGTTGGCGTATTGGGCTGGTGGTACGCTCGTGCCGTGCGACGATTCGACAGTGATGATCTACGACTGGCGCAATATGTTGATGACCACACACCTGGCCTTGATCAGCGCCTCATTACATCCATTGATTCTTTGGAAAAACAGAAGACGGATTCCCCTTCCCAGCTGGTGGAGTCTTTGTGGCTCGATACGATTGCCCGCGTGCGCGGCCGGAATATTCAGCAGGTGACCAACTCCCGGCTGGCTTGGTGTGCCGCCGGCACTGCCTTTGTACTGATCTGTCTTCTGGTCGGCGCAATCTGGGATTCGACCCGGTTCTCCGCGGCAGCACAGCGGGTGGCCTGGCCCTGGTCGGTCCCGGCTGCGGATTTATTGCAATCGGCCGACTTCCGGGTAACCC
>JASFIU010000120.1:0-10764 GCA_050122495.1 Desulfobacterales bacterium
TTCCTTAACTTTAGACACGCTAAACCCTTTTGGAAGTGGAAACCGTTAGTGGTAGAATGTTTTCATCACGCCATGGGCTTTTCCATTTTAATCACAAACATCAGCAAGGACGGGATCACCAGTACCGTAAAAACAGTGGAGACGGCCAGACCGCCCAGGACCACGCTGCCCAGACCCCTATAAAATTCAGATCCCGGGCCCGGAATAAGCACAAGCGGCAGCATACCAAAAACACTAGTGGCAGCGCTCATGTATATGGGTTTTAAGCGTGTGCGTGTTGATTCCATCACGGCCTCCCGATGCGGCATGCCGTTGAGCCGGATGTTGTTTAAGGCTTGATGAACAATGAGAATGGCATTGTTGACCACAACGCCGATAAGGATGACAAATCCCAACATTGTGAGAATATCAAAGGGTTGGGGTGTGATTAACCAATTGACAAGATTGAGCCCTAATAACCCTCCGACAGCAGCCATGGGCAGCGTGAACATAATGACCAGTGGATAAATAAAGTTGCCGAATAGCGCCGCCATGAGCAGATATGCAATGATGGCGGCCAGGACAAAATTCCACTGAAGTGATTGACGCGTCTCGGTCAGTTTGTCGGCCACACCGCTCTGAACCACATTGGTACCCTGCAGCATGCCATTGCCAGCCAATGGACCGATGACCCGGGTGTTGATGGTGTCCATGGCTTCCTGCAGCGGGATGGAAAATGGCGGCGTGACCTGGAGGGTGACGGTTCGCTGACGTTCAAGATGACGGATCTGAGTGATCCCGGCCGTGCGGTTTAGCTCCGACAGGGAAGAAATCGGAATGATCCGCCCGCCGGGGATAGCGATCATGGAATGATACAGCTTCTCGGGTGTGTGAATGGCTTCTTCGGAAGCTTTTAAAATCAGGTCGATCTTTTTTTGGCCCTCCTGCTTGAAATCCCCGATGTCTCTACCGTCCATGAGGACATCCAGGGCCACGCCAAAATCCCTGAGCGTCATGTTAACCGCTTTGAGTCGATCCCGCACAGGCACCAACCTGGCTTCAGGAAACAGCAACTCCAACGACGGCACCGGCCGTATCTGCGTCTGGGGGATTTCTTTCATGATGGCCCCATACATGGTGCCGGCTACCTGTACAATACGATTTAAATCATCGCCACTGATATTGACCTCTATGGTCCGGCCGCGTCCCAGAGAGGTCTGGAATACACCGGCCTGAATACTCACACCGAACATTCCGGGGATCGAAAAGATGGTCCGCCTGAACAACGGCAACAGTTCGCCGGCGCGTTGCTCATGGGTGCTGGTAGCGCCAAAGAGCATAATCTGCTCGGCGCCCACGTAAAACATGCTCTTAATGCCGGGAAACCCATCAACGTCCTTACCGAAATAGGGCGCATTGATCCGGTAGATATGTTCGCCGATGGCCTTGCGCTCCTCAAATGAAAGACCCGGTGGTGGAATCAACAGGTTAATCACCAGATTGCGGTTGCCCTGAGGCAAGTACTCCGCTTTGGGAAGCAACATCCAGGCGCCCATAATTGAAATCGAGCTGAAGATCAAAACGGTGGCTGTCTGGGTCATCCAGTTTCGAGTGGCCAGTTTCACTATGGTCATAATGCCGTTGACCAATCGGGAACCCAAATCGCTGCCGACTTGAATATTCGTCCGACAGGATTCTTCGCTTCCGGCCAATTTGAAAAGTCGCCTTGAAAACATCGGGATCACCGAAACAGAAACAAACAGGCTCAGCGCAACGGCAAAGGTGACCGCAATGGCAATGTCTCGGAACAGCTGCCCGGCTTCTTCCTCCATAAAAATGACCGGCAAAAAGACGGCGATGGTGGTCAGCGTAGATGCAAGGATGGCCCCCCAAACTTCACGAGCACCATCATATGATGATTGAGCTGCGGACTTTCCCATGTTGCAATGGCGGTCAATATTTTCAAGAACGACAATTGCGCTGTCAATCAGCATACCGACAGCAAACGCAATCCCTGCCAGGCTGACCACGTTAAGATTGCGCCCCATTAGATACATAAAACCAAACGTGCCGATAATGCTGATTGGAATAGCGGTGGCCACCACAAGTGTGGAAATGAAATTTCTTAGAAAAATCAACAATACAATGATGGCCAGGGTGCCGCCGATAAAGATATTTTGTCGGACCAATTTTATAGCGCCCAAAATATAGGGTCTTTGATCATATACCCAGTCGAGTTTTATCTTTTCAGATGCGAGTTTTTCAGTGTTCAATCGATCGACCACAGCTTCCAGGCGGTCCGTAAGCTCAAGAACATTGGCATTCGGTTCCGGTTTGACCCCGATGGCAATACCCTCTTTGCCCAGGTGCAACATGGCGGTGGCCAATTTCTCATAGCCGAATTTGACTGTAGCCATATCCGCGACGCGAATGCGCTGCTGGCCGGTGGAGCGAATAACGATGTCTTCGATATCGGCAGGCGATTTGAATTCGCCGATCGTCCGAATACGATAATCCCGCCGGCCAACGCCCATAATGCCGGCGGAAATATTGATATTTTCAGCTCTGAGAATTTCGATCAGCTCGGATATGGTCAGACCAAACGCCGCCAGTTTGTCCGGTTGAACGATGATATGCATCTCTTTTTCGGTACCCCCGCCGATGAAAAGATCCGCTACACCCGGGGTTCGTTCCAGATATTGTCGAATGTTGTTTTCAAAATAGGTGCGATACTGGTAAGGCGACCGGCGATTATCTCCGGTGGTTTTAAGTACCATCCAGATCACCGGAGAGGTGGCAGCGCCGGTTGCAGTGATGACGGGTTTGTCGACATTTTCCGGATATGAGGGAACTTCGTCAAGTTTGTTTGAAACCCGCAACAGCGCATCATCCGGGTCGGTACCGATACCGAATCTCAACGTAACGGTTCCCCGGGAGTTAAACGACGCGCTTTCCATCTCCACGAGCCCGGGCACGCCTTTTAGCGCCTTTTCCTGTTCCTCTATGATCTCCCGCTCCACCTCATAGGGGGTGGCGCCAGTCCAGGTTGTGGTTACGGTGATTTCAGGTTCAATGACGGTGGGGCTCAACTGATAAGGCAGACGGGTAAGCCCGATGAGTCCAAAAAGGATCACGAGAATAACGCCCACGATGACGGTAACCGGCTTTTGAATTGAGAATTTAACAGCGTTCATTGTTCAGTAATTTCATTGAGCAAAAAAACGCTCAATGAAAAGTTATTTGTTATTTGTTATTCGTTATATAAAATTGATGATTGATCAAAGATAAGAACAAATTGTATTGCCTTTCAACCATTACCGTGTAACCCATAGCCCGTAACCTCCAATTGAATTATCACTCAATTGGAGCGGGATTGGTTTTGTGCAATTAAAGAGACCGTCTGGCCGTTACGCAATCGCTCGTTGCCTTTGACAACCACCTGCATGCCTTCTGCAAGGCCCGGGCCTTCAACTCCGACCAGCAGATTTTGATAACCGATGACATCAACCGGAATCATTTGTGCTTTAGAATTCTGAACCGCATACACCGCGGTTTGGCCGAATGCCGAAATTAAGGCATCCCGGGGCACAACCAGTGTTTTTTGGGGCTTTCCGGTCGGCAGCACGACTCTGGCCGACATTCCTTCGATAAGCCCTAATGTATTCGAAGTTCGAATTTTTACCGGAAACGTTCGGGTGGCAACATCTCCGCGTGGAACGATCGCAATGACCTTGCCGGTAATTTCATTCCCATTGACCGCGCCTTTAACCGGCATTCCAATTTGCACATAAGGTATGAATTTTTCGGACACATCGGCCACAACATCGACCACATCATCTTTGGCAAATATCGCCACCGTCGCACCTTCCGAAAGCCATTCCCCCCGATCTACCTCGCGTTTAATGACAATTCCGTCAAAAGGGGCCCGGATAATTTTCTTTTCAAGCTCTATTTCGAAGCGCTCAACCTCGGCCTTCAGAGAGGATGTACCCTTTTCAATTCCTTTTACCCGAAAACGGTTTTCGTCATAAGCTTGTTCGGAGATCGATTTTGTTTTAAAAAGCTTTTCCCGGCGCTCTAACTCAATCCGGGCGATTTCAAGTTCGGATAGGGCTTGTTCATAGGTGGCAACGGTTGCCAGCAATCTCTTTTTTAAAAGATCCGATCCGAGTTCGATAAGAACCTGGCCCTTTTTGATGCGTTGTCCTTCTTCAAAGCGCACCACTTCAACCAGTCCGCTCAGTTCAGTGGCGACGTCGGAGACCTCCTCGTAATAAATAGTCCCGATAAATTCCGCCTTGGGTGCAACCCTCCCGGATTTAACGACCGACACGGTTACATTTGCCGGCGGCGGCCCTTTGGGCTTTTCCTGACCCCAAAGAGGTGTAAAGAGCGAACTCAACATCAGTCCGAAAAATATCACCAAAAGGCAAAATCGTATGTGTCTGGATGACATGTCAGCCTCCGAATGCCTGAATTCCGTTTGCCGAACGGATAGGTTAGCCGATTAAAAATGTTTTTGGAAATCTTCTAAAAATGATAATTATAGAAGATTTTTTAAGATAACATAAGGCCATTTACACAGATAACAAGCGCAGAGTGTCTCAGATTGAGACGGGCAACACCTATTTCGGTGCTGCAATATTGGATGGGCGCCTTAGCGGGCGAGCAGATTGGGTGAGATTGGGGTATCGTTTGAGCGGCGTGTAAACCAAGCGGGGCCATATCTTTTTTTAATAGATAGAATTCAACAACTTTAGGCACTTTAGCTCATTTTAGGAATTTTAGGCACTTTTAATTTTAGCGCACCTTTTGGGCTTGTTTCCTCTTTCTTCCAAGATGAACTGATGATTTGGAAATAGCTTCTAAAAAAGGTGAGCTACATCCTGGATAATGCCTTTTACATCTTCTCCGATTTGGCCTAAACTCTCGGCATCCATATTTAATAATTTAGCCGACTCCAGTTCGTTGAAATCCACGTCATTATTAAAAAGGCTGTAACCGATGGTGCGGGACAACATGTTGGCCAGATGGATAACCAGAATTTCTATTTCGGTTTCCGGGCTGAATTCAGGATCTTCATGCTGGGTGACTACTTTGATCGAAATTTTATCAAACCCCCAGCGTCTTAACAACAGACCGCCGATACTCAGATGGCCTTGTTGGATATTGGCCTGAATGAGATCGAAACTAATTTTTTTAATCCGGGGTGTCTCTGTAAAAGCCTTCAGCAGCACGCTCTTTCCGATATCGTGTACCAAACCCATCAGGAAATATTTTTCCGAATCATCAAATTTTAAATGTTCGGCAATGAGCTTCGAGCCGTAGGCGCAAGCCAGTGAATGCACCCAGAGTTTATCCATCAAGTTTCTGAACTGAACCTGGTCGGTTTCATAAATGCTTTTATTGGCAATCGCGATAATAAGGCTGAGTGTTTCTTTTAAGCCCAGCCTCGGGATCGCTTCTTTGACATTGCGAATTTCCTGGATTCCGCGATAAATCGGACTATTGGAAACCGATAACAACCGCAGCGAGATGACCGGATCTCTCTCAATGACGGCGGCGACATCCTCGGCCGTTGAGTCTGCCCGCTTGATAACCGACTGCACATCACGAACGACATGGGGCATTACCGGCGGCTCAATCTTGCCGGCGGAAAAATCTTGAATAATCTTGGCAAATATATCCTTGATGGGGGCATTTCCTTTTTTCAATAGATAATCTTCGGATTCTCCGGAGTGTGCTTCAACAAACTGAGCAAATTGATCGATCAGGTTGCTGTCAAATTGTTTGCCGCCGCCCTTTTTGATTTCAGCAACCGCTTCTTCGGTGCTGAGAGCCGGCGCTTCGGCAAAGGGGAAAATTAAGGTATCAAGCTCATTAAACATAGAAATTATCCGGGCGCCCAACGGAATTTTCTCGTCGCTCAAGCTGTCAGGGTATCCGCTGCCGTCAATGGCTTCATGATGGTGCCGAATCATCGGCAGCACCTCTTTAAGGGTGCTCAGATTGGAAAGGATTTTCTCACCCACACCGGGGTGTTTTCTGATCTCGACGTTTTCATCTTCGGTTCGCTCTTCAGGTTTTCTGAGAAGGGTGTCTGGAAAAAAGATCAAACCAAAATCATGCAGCAAACCGGCAAGATATAAATTAAAAATTTCGTCCTCCTGGAGAAGTTTAAATTCTTCGCAGAAATTGGCGCAATTGTTTGCCACGCGTTTGGAATGATTTCTCAGCAATGGATCCTTTTGTCCCACGATCGCATCCAGTGTTCGCACAAGCTCCAGCAGCCAATCCTTGAATTCAGATTCCGATTTGGGCATTGGGAATGCTGCCATGTATGATACCTCAAAAAAAAACGCTTTTTGACTGCGGTCTAATGAAGCTCGCCGCAGCATGAATTCGGCGTGCTGATTTCGGCCTGCCTTCGATTTGCAGCCGGTTATTCAGATAACGCTTGATAATAATTTAGATAAATCGTCGCTGTATATACCTATAGCATAGCATTTTAATGACAGGATATCTATAGTGCATGCATACAGCCCTGCAAATCAATTAGGAATTGACACTCAAATGTCTTTTCCATATGATCGATTCATGCGAATGGGTGCCGATCTTTACTTTAAAATTCAGTCCCCCGAAATCTTTTCAAATAAACGCATATCGCATGCTCCCATTAGAAATTCGTGGGGTTGAAAAAACAAAGAAAGTCAAAAGATTATGGATTTTGCAGCCACCTGGAATGCCGAATTCATCGAGGAACAATACAAACGGTGGAAAGCCGATCCAACCAACGTATCCCGTGACTGGCGCTTTTTTTTCGAAGGCTTTGACTTAGCCGCATCGACGATGCCTGAAGCGGCTGAAGGCTTTGATGAAGAACAGCTGTTGCGGCAATCACGGGTTGAGTCGCTTATTTATCGTTACAGGGATCTTGGACACCTGCTGGCCTGCCTGGACCCCCTGGCTGCATGCCCCACCGAGCATCCCCTGCTGGCCCTGGAAGCATTTAATTTGACCCCGCCGGATCTGGACCGGGAGTTTTTTACCCGCCGATTTGCAACATCCGGGCATGCTCCCCTCAAAGATATCGTTCAGGCGCTGAAAGAGACCTACTGCCGCTCCATCGGAGTGGAATTTATGCACCTGCAGGATCCATCGGAGCGACGCTGGCTGCTGAATCGCATGGAGCCGATTCGCAACCGACCCGGATTGGAGCCGGAAGCCAGACAACGCATATTGAACAGTCTTGTCAGGGCGGCTCTTTTTGAACAATTTTTGAATAAAAAATACATCGGCGTCACCCGCTTTTCCCTGGAAGGTGGAGAAGCTCTGATTGCAGCTCTGGATTTTTTAATTCAGCATGTGGCCGATTCCGGCGGCAAAGAAATCATTCTCGGTACGGCGCACCGGGGACGTCTAAATATTCAGGCCAACATCCTCCAAAGACCCTATGAAGATATACTCAGTGAGTTTGAAAGCTGCTACAATGCCGAAGAGCTCGTTGGCTCCGGTGATGTAAAGTATCACAACGGGTATTTAGCCGATCTCAAAACCGCTAATAATCAGGCGCTGCGCATCTATTTAATGAACAATCCGAGTCATCTCGAAGCGGTTAACCCGGTGGTGGAGGGATTTAGCCGAGCCCGCCAGGATCTTTTTGGCGACAGCAGCGGAGCGCAGGTCCTGCCGCTGTTAATCCATGGCGATGCTGCCTTTGCCGGGCAGGGCATCGTTGCTGAAACCTTGAATATGTCCCAGCTGGAAGGATATAAGACCGGCGGCACGATTCACATGATTATCAACAATCAGATCGGTTATACCACCCTTCCCGAAAATGCGCGTTCCACACGATACTCGACCGATGTTGCCAAAATGCTGATGGTACCCATCTTTCACGTACACGGCGAAAATCCCGAAGCCGTGCTGCATGTCATGCAACTGGCTGCCGGTTACCGCCACGAATTCGCCAAGGATGTCGTCATCGATCTGGTCTGCTACCGCCGTTACGGGCACAATGAAGGCGATGAGCCCTATTTTACCCAGCCCCAGATGTATGACCGTATCCGCCAGAGGCCTTCATTGCATCAACTTTACGCCGACCAGTTGATTTCTGAAGGTATCGCCCGTCAGGATGATATCGACAAGATGACGGCCGATATAAACCATCAGTTGGACCAGGCTTATGCAACCGTTCACGGCAGTGAATGCCCGTTTCCTGAATCCCGATTCTATGAAGCATGGGATGACATCAGTTCATCTTACAGCCACGACCCGATTCCCACCGGTATCGACAAGAGCGTCCTGATCTCGCTCGCCCAAAAAATAAATTCAGTTCCGGATGACTTTAACCTCAATCCGAAACTCCAACGCCTGCTTAAAAAGCGCCTGGAATCGGTTGAGCAGGGCGAAGGCATTGATTGGGCCAATGCCGAAGCCCTGGCGTTTGCATCCCTGCTCAAAGAAGGCATCTCCGTGCGCCTCAGTGGTCAGGACAGCGGCCGCGGTACTTTCAGTCAGCGCCACAGCACCTTGGTCGACATTCAGAATGAAACGCGCCACCTGCCTTTGAATGCAATTGATGCCGATCAGGCCCGGTTTTATGTCTATGACAGCCTGTTGTCGGAGGCCGGTGTGCTGGGCTTTGAATATGGTTATTCTCTGGCACGACCCGACAGTCTGGTTCTGTGGGAGGCTCAGTTTGGCGACTTCGTTAATAATGCCCAGTCCGTAATCGATCTGTTTATCGCCAGCGGGGAAACCAAGTGGCAGCGTCTTAGCGGGCTGGTTTTGCTGCTGCCCCACGGCTTCGAAGGCATGGGGCCCGAGCATTCCAGTGCACGGCTGGAGCGATTTTTACAGCTGTGCGCTGACGAAAACATTCAGGTAAGCAATCCGACCACACCGGCTCAATATTTTCATTTGTTGCGGCGCCAGGTTAAGGCGCGGTTTCGCAAGCCTCTTATTATCATGACACCCAAAAGTCTGTTGCGCCATCCGCTGGCGGTTTCAAAAATTGAGGACCTGACCGCCGGCCATTTCCAGCCCGTTCTGGATGATCCCGATGGCCCCAAGCAGGCGACAACTGTTTTGGTCTGCAGCGGAAAAATCTTTTATGAGCTGTTTCAAAACCGCAATGAATTAAAAAAAACAGGTATTGCCATCGTGCGGCTCGAGCAACTTTATCCGTTTCCGCATTCGCAGGTTAAAGAGGTTTTTCAAAAATATCGCCAGGCCAAGAAATGGTTCTGGGTTCAGGAAGAGCCGCAAAACATGGGCGGATGGCAATTTGCGCAGCCGCACTTAAACGCCGTTTCCAAAAAATCATTCAGCTATATTGGCAGAAAGGCGTCTCCGAGCCCAGCCACCGGCTTTCCCGGCCTGGCCAAATTGGAACAACAGGCGATCATCGCACAGGCCCTGGAACCGCCTGCCGTCCGCAAGGGTAAAGGCAAAGCCGCCGCAGGGTAACTCAGGGCCTCCGGCCCCAAAGAGGTTTCAGGTGTCGGGTGTCAGGTGTCAGCATTCGCATCCCTGACACCTGACACCTGAACACTGACACCTAATGTTTTTGTATTAAACGAAAAAGAGGCTATTATGGTAGTTGAGATAAAGGTTCCTAGCGTGGGCGAATCTGTTACCGAGGCATTGCTGGCCCAGTGGTTCAAAAACGATGGCGATGTGATAAAAAAAGACGAGCCGCTTTTTGTTATTGAAACCGACAAAGTCACTTTAGAGGTCGTCTCCGAGGCCGCGGGCATACTCTCCATTCAGGTTCAGGAAGGCGAAACTGTCGCAATCGGCGCTGTGGTCGGTAGCATTGACACAGCGGCGGCACCCGAAACCGCAGAACCGCCACCGGCCCCGGAGCCATCTGAAATAAAGGAAACACAGCCGCCAGCGGCAGCGCCCGAAGAACCGCCCGAAGCGGCCCCACAAGCACCCGCGCAAACCGCCCCGCCGCCATCGCCGCAACCGGAATCCGCTCAGGCGCAACCGTCGTTTCGCCCGGATGACCTGGCGCCTTCTGTGCGCCGGCTGATTGCCGAGAAAAACCTGGATCCGGCCCAAATTCCCGGAACCGGTCCTGCCGGGCGCATCACCAAAGGAGATGTGGTTTTATACCTGGAAGGGTTGCCGGCACCGGCAGCAGCACCGCCGCCGGCCCCGGGCGATGCTTCGGCCCAAAAACCTGCCGCAACTCAGCCGCGTCCGCCGGCTGAAAACCAAAAGGACGGCGAAGAAGGGATCACGCGCAAACCGATGAGCCCGATCCGCCAGCGGATTGCCTCGCATCTGCTGAATGCCAAGCAAAATACCGCCATGCTGACGACCTTCAACGATATCGATATGACCCGGGTGCTGGCGCTCCGGGCTCAGTTCAAAGAAAGTTTTAAGGAAAAATACGGCATCTCCCTGGGCATGATGTCCTTTTTTATTAAGGCCTGTGTGGAAGCGCTTAAGGAATTTCCCGAAGTCAACGCTTATATCGATGACAAGGACATCGTCTACCATCATTACTATCATATCGGCGTTGCCATCGGATCGGAAAAGGGACTGGTCGTTCCCGTCATCCGGCATGCGGATCAGCTTAACTTCGCTGAACTGGAACAGGCGATTGTCGATTTTGTCAATAAAATAAAAGAAAGGCGGCTGGAACTGTCCGATCTTGAAGGCGGCACGTTTACCATCAGCAACGGCGGCGTTTTCGGTTCGCTGTTGAGCACGCCGATATTAAATATGCCCCAGAGTGGAATTCTGGGGATGCACCGCATCGATAAGCGG
>JASFIU010000121.1:0-10744 GCA_050122495.1 Desulfobacterales bacterium
TTCAATTACCTTCTCTCGCCTTTTGAGCACCTTAGTATATTAAATTCAGACGCGAAATCCCGCCTTTGGCGGGAGCCCTCAGACAAATCTGGGCCTTTGAAATCGGTTTTGTGTTTTTAATTATTTTCTCACGCCTTTGTAACTCTTCCATAATTGCGTATCTTAAAGCTTGAAATTATAGCAAAATTCATTTATGGGATATTACCATTATATTCATAAACCAAACTGGAGAGTAGAAAGAGATGTCTGGAATGTCTTTAAAGTGGAACCGGCTGGTACTCGCAGGGGTTGTTATGGGAGTGACGATTTCACTGACCATTGCGGCAAATGCCCAACCGCAGGCGCAAAATAAAACATTCGTGATCATCGGAACGAGTCGGGTTCCTGGAGATAATATTCAGGTTGCCCGGGATGAGGCAATCGCGGAGAGTTTGGTGACGGCCGTCGCTCTGATGACCGAAGAGATCCTTAAGGTGGATTCACTGGTCGAAAACTTTCCGCAGGTCAATGAAATTGTTTATGAGAATACAGATGCATTTGTCCAGGATTACAAAGTCTTGACTGAGACCCGGTCCGGTAAATCCTACCGGGTGATTGTTGAGGCCACCGTGGCCGGTGATAAAATTGCCAAACAGCTCTCAAGGGCAGGAATATTGCGGGCGAAAGTGACGCTGCCCACGATACTATTTTTAATTTCTGAACAGACCCTTGGGGAGAATTCTCCGCGCTACTGGTGGGGAAAAGAAATGGGAGGCTTCGAAGCGACGACCGAAACCACCATGGTCAATATTTTAAGAGCCCACGGGTTTCCCGTAGTGGACCATGGCGGTATCGAGATTCGTAAAATGGCCGGTTGGGATTCAAGCGACAAGCCCGAATTAACGGATGAGGAAGCGCTCAACCTGGCTACCCTTTTACAGGCTGAGGTGGTCATTGTGGGGGCATCCATCGCCAGCCCGACCCCCAGCGTAATGGGCGATGCCCTGAAATCCTTTAAAGGCAATTTGAATGTCCGGGCGCTTCGGACAGAAACCGGTGAAGCGCTGGCCAGCATTTCACGCACAGCCGTTACCGCCAATATCGATGAGAGCGCGGGCGGAAGGGAAGCTCTGGCGATGGCCGGCACGCTTGCAGGGGATCAACTGGCGCCTCAATTGACCGCTGCCTGGCGAGAACTGGTCGAGAAACCATCCCAGCTTGAAGTGACGGTGGAAGGGACCGGAAATCTTGCCAATTTTGTAAAATTCCGCAGGGTGCTGGCCAGCATTTCAGGGGTTGGCGGAATCCGGGTAAAAGAAATAAAGCCCAATGAAGCCACCCTAATCGTTGAATACAAGGGCAAGGCCGAAGATCTGGCCTCGGCGTTGATGCTGCAGGATTTTAAAAACTTCGGCATCAACATTTATGAGATCACCCAACAGAATTTAAAGATCGCGATTGTTTCAAGCTAAAATCCCTGGAGGACAAACTCAATTTTTCTTGACAGAAAAAAAAGCCGGTGTTACTTGAAAATACCGCTTTAGGCACGTAGCTCAGGGGGAGAGCGCTACCCTGACACGGTAGAAGTCGCGAGTTCAAATCTCGCCGTGCCTACCATCAAAATCAAGGGGTTACGGGATTAACCGTAACCCCTTTCTTGTTAATTGTGAAGAAATTCTGACAAAATTATTTAGAATTTTTTTAATAAACTGAAATTTCAACAATGATATCTTTTTGAAAAAAATTGATAACCTAAATACTTTATAATAGTTCAAGGTTTCGTCATTTAAGAAAAAATTTTACCGTTGGGGTAAAAAATTCTTGACAATGGGCAAGGGCATTGATATTTTACCGGAAGGGTAAAAAAGATAGCTGGAAAAATTTGGGGATTTGGAGTGGAGGTTACTTTTCGAACACGCAAAATGGAACGGGAATACAGGGAGCATGCCAAGGCTGTTAAGGCTTACGGAATTGAAGTGGCACGCAGGTACATCCAACGTATCAATATCATCAAACAAGCACATGATATTGAAGAATTGATGGCTTTACCGGCTTTAAGATGCCATGCATTGAAAGGATCTCGCAAAGGGCAGTATGCAGCAAAATTAACTGGATTTTATAGATTGATATTCACCCTCAAAGGAGATGCACTTGAAATTGCACAAATTGAGGAGGTGAGCAAACATTATGGAGAATGATTACGCTAATCAAGTTTTACATTCTGATCTGCCGATACCTCCCGGTGAATATTTAGAGGAGGTTGTTAGGGAGCTCGGGATGAGCAAAGAGGAACTTGCCAAGCGCATGAACCGTCCAGCCCCCAAACTCAGCGCCATTTTTAAGGGTGATAAATCGATTACACCTGATACTGCGTTACAGCTGGAAAAGGTGGTGGGCGTTCCAGCACATATCTGGACGGGTCTTGAAGCCGAATATCGGTTGGCTATAGCTAGAAGACAGGAAGCCCTGGAACAACAGAGACTTAAGGAGGAAAGCCATCTGGTGAAATGTTTTTGTTATGCTGATCTTGTCAGGTTGGGCATGGTTGAGAGAAGAACGCGTTCAATAGAAAAGGTGTTGGAACTTCAAAAATTTTTTGGGGTAACTTCATTAAAAACAGTTCGTAATCTACGTCGCTACCAGGTTGCATTTCGCTCAGCTAAGCGAAAAAGGTCTCCAGAAGCCGTTGCCGCCTGGTTACGCATAGGCGAACTGCATGCCCAAAAAAGGGATTGTGCGTCTTTTCAGAAAACTAAGCTAAAGGGCGCTTTAAATCAAATAAGAAACATGACTCGGCAATCACCCGCCCAATTCCAGAGTGCTTTGTACCAAATACTATCTGATAGCGGTGTGGCTCTCGTACTTTGCCCACATCTTCGTGGTACATTTGCACATGGCGCAACTTTCTGGCTAGGCAGGGATAAAGCTGTAGTGATGATGACTCTACGATACAAGTGGGCAGATATTTTTTGGTTCACCCTGTTTCATGAATTGGGTCATATTTTGTTGCATAACCGTCAGATTGTAATTCTTGAAGAAAAGGACGGTGATCATACATCTAATCAGCTGGAGGCAGAAGCTGACCGGTTTGCCGCCGATAATCTTATCCCATCATCTAAATACAAAGAATTCATAAAAATGCGACGTTTTTATCCGCAAAATATCGAAAGTTTTGCTTCGGATATAGGTATATCTTCAGGGATTGTAGTCGGTAGGCTTCAAAAAGATGATTATTTAGCTCCTTCATGGCACAATAGTCTTCGCGTACGCTTTGAATGGAACTTGAATAAATATTTTAAATCTTGGAATGACAAATAGATAGGAATAGAATTTAATTACCGGATTTGTGATATTTGATAATTATTAATTTAGTTGAAAGTCATTTTCATTTCAAATTTAGCTTTTACCTTGGATTATGAGACCATGATTGATGGTAAACTTCTTCTAAAAAACTTCGATCAAGCAGCTAAACGTCTGGGCAGAAAAGGAGTTAAGAGAAAAGAGCTTGTCAAGATAAGAGGCCTTATGATCAAGCGGAATCAGTTGGAGAATAAGGTCAATAAGACTAAAGCTCAAATTAATAAAATCTCTAAACTAATTGGAACTCTCATGCACGGGGAGAACACAGAAGAGGAAGCAGAACGCCTAAAAGAGCAAGTAGTAAGACTAAAAGAACATATTGGCGATGCTCAGAAACAACTCACAATAACTGAAGAGGAAATAGAGAAACGTCTCCTTTACATTCCAAATACTCCCGACGATGACGCACCCGATGGTGCTTCAGAGGATGATAACGTTGTCCTTCGATATGAGGGGTATAACGAGAACGCCTATAGCCAATTTAGCTACAAACCACACTGGGAAATAGCCCAGGGCTTGGGCATCCTTGATCAGGACCGTGCTGCCAAATTAAGTGGATCTATGTTTACCGTATTGAAAAAGGAAGGTGCAAGGCTGTTACACGCCCTTATCCAATATGCTCTCAATCTGAACCGCGAGAAGTACGAGGAAATTGTAGCGCCACATTTTGTAAAAACTGAGATTTTCCAGGGGACAGGACACTTGCCAAAATTCGCTCATGACGCTTACAAAATAGAGAATGAGGAGCTTTGGGTCATCCCAACTGGTGAGGTTCCACTTACAAGTCTGCATAGAGATGAAATTCTCTCTTTTGAAGAATTGCCCAAGCGTTACATGACCTACAGCGTTTGCTTTCGTCGTGAGGCAGGCAGCGCGGGTAAGGATACTAGAGGAATGCAGCGTCTTCATGAGTTTCACAAGGTTGAGCTTGTGAGACTTTGTGCCCCAGAGCAGGTTCAATCCGAGTTTGAAGACCTGCTTGCTGATGCAGAGAGAGCTATAAGAAGACTGGGACTACCATACAGAGTGCTAAACTTATGTGCAGGTGACCTTACGTTTTCTTCAACGCGTATTTATGACCTGGAGGCTTACGCTCCTGGTATAGACAATTGGCTCGAAGTGTCATCAGTAGGAATATTCAGTGATTTCCAAACCCGACGAGGTAACACTAGATTCCGCAGAGAAAGAGGAAAAAAACCAGAATTCATTCATGCGCTTAATGGCTCTGGTCTAGCCACACCTCGCGTGTGGGCGGCAATAATCGAGAACTATCAACAGCCTGATGGCTCGGTTAAAATTCCTGATCCATTAATAGAGTACATGGGAACAGATATTTTAAAGCCATGAAAATTCAAAGAACTGTTCAAGTAACGGCAGCCGAAGCAGGCATTTTGGAAAGTGATATTGAGAATTTTTTTATAGATAAACCAGTAGCCTTAAATTTAGGGGATATTGAAATTCTTGATTCCCAAGTTTTGCAAGATCATGGAGGCATTTTAGATATATTGGCTTTCCAATCAGAACTCAACACATATTTCGAAATAGAAATTATGAGGGTCAGAACTGATCATTGGCATATTTCACACGTTCTTGATTATTGGGCAAAACAACAAAGAGCCAAAAAATTTAGTTACCATGTTGCAGTGCTTATTACTGAATCATGTCGAGGCAGATTTAAGGAACTTTTATCTACTTTACCTCTTTTTCTGCCTTTAATTGTCATGGAAATGCGTGTTTTTAAGATCAAAGATTCTAAGGATTATTATTTGAGATGTGAACCTATTTACTACCCGGACAATGTGAATTTAGGAGTTGGGGATAGATTATATGTCGAAAGTTCTTCTGGGAATATTTTGGCTTCTAAAACATCTATGCTGTTAATTGCACATTTTCTAAATGATAAGAACCTAATATCCAAAACTATGAGGGATATTAGTACCTTTGCTGGAATATCTCTAGGTGCTGTCAATAGAGTTATTGTACTTTTAACTGAAAGAAATTTTGTAGAACCAAAGGGGAATAAACCAAACATTGCGCGGAGGCTTATAAATATATCTGGACTGGAAGATCACTTTACTCAAATAATACGAGCCTTTCCAGATCGCAAAAATTATATTAAACAAAACTCCTCGATAAATGTAGAACAACTTCTAAAGAAATCTTCTTGAACAAATTAATCCGTCTAACATAAAACGGTGGAATTATGAATGCGCTCTTACACCAGTCATGATTTTGATACAAATTTGAACTTATTGGAAGAATTTAAAAATGGCTTTCTGGATATAAATTAGGGTTTGCTAAAGTTAAATTGTTAATTATATTAATGAATATATTTTATCTTGCAGATTTCTAATGCGTTTTTAATCGGCGAAAAAATAATTATTTGCGAATTCGAACGTCGTTTTTCAATAATGCTTTTACGCGAACCAAATTAACTTAGAAAAGGTATTTGCCATGCCGTCCGGAAAAGGCATGATTGTGTTGATGGGCTCCGGTGAACTGACCGCTACCATGGTTGAGGTTCACAAAGAAATGTTGGCGCGAACAGCGGCTGCGCCCAGGGCTGTTTTTTTAGATACCCCGGCCGGGTTTCAGCTCAACGTCGACCAGATTTCTCAAAAGGCCCAGGAATATTTCCAGGCGCATGTGCAGCATGCCTTAGCGGTTGCGTCCTTCAAGTCACATACCGCCATCACACCCTATGAAACCGAGCAGGCCTACCATTCATTGCGGGCCGCCGATTTTGTACTCATCGGTCCCGGAAGTCCGACCTATGCCGTGCGCCAATGGCAGCAATCATCCATACCGGAAATTCTCATCAACCGCATCCGCGCAGGGGCCTGCCTGGTAGCCGCCAGCGCAGCCGCACTGACGGTGGGGCGTTTTACGCTGCCGGTTTACGAGATCTATAAAGTCGGGCATGAGCTGCACTGGGTGGATGGTATGGATGTTCTCAAGCATTTCGGCTTCCATCTTGTGGTGGTGCCGCATTGGAACAATGCAGAAGGGGGTAATCATGATACCCGCTTTTGCTTTATGGGCCGACCCCGATTCAATCAGCTCGTCTCTCTTTTGCCGGAAGATGTGTCGATCCTGGGCCTGGATGAACATACCGCCTGCATCCTGGATTTTGAAAACGATGAGGCCGTTATCAAAGGGATCGGTTCAGTCACCCTGCAAAGAGCGGGCAGTGAATTGGTTTTTGATACCCACGAGCGGTTTTCCCTTGAAGTACTCCGCGGCGGAGATGGCGGCAAAAAATGGAAACAAAAAGCGCCCGGACCGAAGGATTCAGAAACGGACATGCCAATCGAAGACGGCGCTTTCTGGAACCAAATTCATCAGCTTGAAGCCGATTTTTATCATGGGCTTGAGATCCACGAGGCCCAAAAAACCACCAATGCCCTTCTTGAACTCGATCGCATAATATCACAGGCGCAACAGGATTTAGAAAATGAGGAATTTATCATCCAGGCGCGAGATACCTTGCGGGAGCTGATTGCCATTCTGGGGACCCGTTTGGGAGCCGCACCGCGCAGTGAAGCCGATTGTCTGGCGCCGGTCGTGCATCAACTGCTGGATGTGAGAGAAAAATTTAGAAAACAAAAATTATTTGATGCGGCCGATGCCATTCGAGACAGCCTGCAAAGAGCAAACATCATCATTGAAGATACCGAAAATGGCTCTCGCTGGCGGCTAAAGTCATAAACCAGGTTTCAGTGTTCGGGTGTCAGGTGTCAGAATTGGCAGGGCTGAAACCTAAACACAGAAACTGCTTAATTTCCTGACACCTGAACACTGAAACCTGAAACCTTTTGATACATGAAACCTGATACCCAAAACGGCCTGATTTAGAGACTTAGTGATTATGTTTATACATCCTTCACTATCGATTCTTGCTGTTTGCGAAGAAGATAATTCTTTGCTGCGCCCTTTTTTTTCATACTTAGAATCCATTTCCCACGTCCATCTATCCGTCAACCCCGAAATTCCGGAGGATTTGAGCCCCTATGATGTCGTTATTACGGCCCGGACGAACGACTTAAGCGAGAGGTGCGATCACCTTAGCCAATTTGTCCGCGCCGGCGGCGGCTGGCTGGGTCTGGTGTACTTATCCGATAAGCCCCTGCCGGAAATTTTTGGAGCGCACACGCAGCCGGTAGGCCCCGCAGCAGAACTGCGGGTTTTGTTTCAGGATTCCAACCATACCATGGCCCAACGTCTGCCCGATGCCATTTATCTTGATGGTTATCATCATTGTTTTGATAAAATCTCGGATAACACGGAAGTCATTTTATATGCCGACTGGCATTACAATCACATTCCGGTGTTAATCCACCGTCCTGCTGGAGATGGTAGGGTCGCGGCCACCACGTTGCAAGCCTATGACCATCCCGTCCTGCAAAAAATTCTATATCGTCTCCTGTGTCACCTGGCGGGGCAGGATGAACACAATCAGATGTTGGGCGTCGGATTGCTGGGCTATGCGCCGTCGGTCGGAAAGTTGCACGGTTTAGGTGTCGGCGCCACGCTCGGTTTAGAGTTGCGGGCGGCCTGTGATCTGAATCCCGAGCGTCTGGATCAGGCGCTGCAAGATTTTCCCGAATTAAAATTGTATGCATCGGCGGAGGACCTCGCCAACGATCCAAGTGTCGATCTGGTCATCATTGCGACCGCGCCAAATTCCCATGCCCATCTGTCCGTCCAGATGATGGATGCTGGAAAACACGTGGTTTGTGAAAAGCCATTGGCACTAAGTCTCAAAGAAACTGCAGCCATGTTAGAGATGGCAAACAAAAGAAGGGTGCATTTAAGCTGTCACCAAAACCGGCGCTGGGATGTCGACTATCTGGCGATTAAACAGGCCCTCTCGGATGGGTTGCTTGGAGATCTTTTTTATCTTGAAACCTTTGTCGGCGGTTTTAACCATCCCTGCGGATACTGGCATTCGCATGCGGAAATTTGTGGAGGTCTGGCTTACGATTGGGGCGGTCACTACCTCGACTGGATCGTGAGCCTGGTCCCGGGGCCTGTTAAGACGGTCATCAGCACTTCCCAAAAGCGCGTCTGGCATGATGTCACCAATGCCGATCAGGAGCGCATTCAGATTCGTTTTGCCGATGGGCAGGAAGCCGAGTTCATTCACTCCGACATCGCGGCTGTACGCAAGCCCAAATGGTATTTGCTGGGAACCCGGGGGGCTATTATCGGCCAATGGCGGGATGTGGTTGAATACGAGATCGATCCGGATCTTTACTTTGAGAAACACGCAATTCCGGCCACAGAAATGCCGGCAGATTTAACCTTGCACCGCCGCGACCCTTCCGGGCAGATCGTCACCCAAAACCTTGCCATACCCCAACGGCAGCATTATCTTTTTCATCAAAATATTGCCGATCATTTGCTAACCGGTGAACCCCTTGCGGCACCCCTCGAGCACTCTGTCCGCGTGGTTGGCATTTTAGAAGCCGCCGCAAAATCCGCCGCCAACGGCGGCACCCTGGAGGTGGTGGATGACGAAAGAGGTTAAATGGGGTGTGATAGGCAATGCCACCATCGCGCGGCGATGCGTCATGCCTGCTATTAACAAATCGGTCAACGGCACGTTGCATGCCCTGGCCACCCGTTCACCGGAGCATGCCGGGGAAGTGGCCAGCAAAAACAGGATTGCACATATTTACGACAGCTATGATGCGTTGCTGCTGGACACGGAAATAGATGCCGTTTATATTCCGCTTCCCAACCACCTTCACCACACGTGGGTTTTAAATGCATTAAAGGCAGGTAAACATGTGTTGTGTGAAAAACCGCTGGCATGCAATGCAAAAGAGGCCCGGGAAATGTTTTCCGCAGCCCGGGATACCGGTCTGTTGCTGATGGAGGCTTTTATGTATCGTTTTCACCCCCGGAGTCGGCGCATAAAGCAGATGGTTGCCGAAGGCCGTGTTGGAGCGCCCTGTCTGGTTCGCGCGGCTTTTTGTTTCCGGATGGGTGAAAAAGACTGGACCGATACGGATAACACGCGTTTGAAACCGGAAATGGGCGGAGGGGCCCTGCTGGATGTCGGATGTTACAGTGTGAGTGTGGCCCGCTGGATGTTGGGAGCCGAGCCCAAACAGGTACAGGCCCAGGCGGTTTATCATTCAGGGGGGGCAGATGTGCATCTTGTCGGCTCATTGAATTTCGGCGATACGCGCTTGGCCACCATTGAGGCCAGCTTTGTTTCTGCCTTGCAGCAAACATTTACCGTCGTTGGCCGTGAGGGTGCAATTGAATTACCTCACAATGCATTCGTGCCCTGGGAAAAGGACGCTGTGTTCATTTTACGGCGCTATGACGAGGAAACTGGGAAAGAATATGTTATACCGGGAGCGGATGAGTATCAGCTTATGGTGGAGCATTTTGCGGATGCGGTTGTTGCAAAATCTGAACTTACGTTTTCCGCGGACGAGAGCATACAGAATATGCTGGTGCTGGATGCCCTGGCGCAAGCTGCTCGTACAGGGGAAACAGTCAAGTTATAAAAGGTTTCAGGTTTCAGTGTTCAGGTGTCAGCCGACAGAAAATAGAAGACGGAAATCAGATGAGGTGCTTCATCTTACGGTTTATACCAACTGGCGTCTGACCTCTGTCCCCCGAAACCTGAAAACTGACACCTGAATAAATTTAAAACTTTGAATACAGACTACACTGTAAGGAAAGAGACGTTTGATTCGATTAAAGCCTTCTGGCTGGATCAGCAGAGCCATCTGAACTGGGATTGCCTTTTTGTATTGCCGGGGTGGTTAAAAGCATGGTGGGACACATTCGGCTCAGAGCAAATTCCGTATTTGTGTTCGGTCTGGCATAGAAATGAACTGATCGGTATTGCACCTTTTATGATTCAAGGTGAAACTGCCTGTTTTATGGGTGATGCGGATGTCTGCGATTATATGGATGTTATTATTCGTCGGGGCAGGGGTATTGAATTCTTTGAGGCACTCGGCCTGCATCTTAAACAGCAGGGGGTCTCTCAATTGGATCTGGGGGCCATGCGGGCTGAATCGGCTGCGCTCACCGACATTTCTGCGGTCGCGAAGCGACTCAATTACAACGTTTTCTGCGAGCCGGAGGATGTCAGTATGGAACTGGAGCTGCCGTCGACCTGGGATGCGTTCTTAAAAGGGTTGACTGGAAAGGAACGACATGAAATAAGACGCAAACTCAGGCGACTTAATGAGGCGGCCCGCATCAATTTTCGGGTTATCGAGAGCAAGACCGAAGTCAGCCGGCAGATCGACACATTTTTTGAACTTTTCAAATTAAATCGATCCGACAAGTCAAAATTTATGACCGATCAAATGGCTTCATTTTTTCGTTCCCTGGCTGCGGCCTTGGCAGAAGCGCGGATCTTAAAGCTTTTTTT
>JASFIU010000122.1:0-10715 GCA_050122495.1 Desulfobacterales bacterium
CTGTGATCCGCGTCTGCAAAAGGCGCTGGTAACGCGTCTAGATTCCCTTCAACTCCAAAATGCGGCCGAGCACAAACAACTCAGCGTTGTCGTCGTCGATATCACCGATCCCTCTGCGCCCAGGATGGCTTATGTTAATCCGAATGAGATGATGTATGCCGCCAGCCTGCCAAAAATCGCCATCCTGCTGGGTGCCTTTGAAAAAATCGCCAAAGGCGAAATGGAGCTCAATGACGAAACCCTTGAAAAACTCAAACTCATGATTCGCAATTCTTCCAACACAGCGGCAACTGAGATCCTGCACCGCGTCGGAATGGAGTATCTGGCCGAGCTGCTGCAATCACCCCGCTACCGACTCTATGACCCGCAAAAAAACGGCGGGCTGTGGGTCGGCAAAGCCTACGGCAAAGCGCCGGCCTGGAAACGGGATCCGCTCCACAATCTTTCCCACGGCGCCACCGCCCTGCAGGTAGCCCGCTTTTATTACCTGCTGGAAACCGGCCAGCTGGTTTCTCCTGAACTCAGCATGCTGATGAAATCGATTCTTGCTGATCCGGCCCATGAACACAAGTTTGTCAAAGGACTTAAAAACATCCAGCCGGATTCAGAGATTTATCGAAAATCCGGTACCTGGGGGCCCTATCATTCGGACAGTGCCATTGTCGAACATCATGGCCGCCGTTATATCGCCGTGGCCCTGGCCAAAAGCGTCAAAGGTGAACGCTGGCTGCAGGAACTAATTGTGGCCCTTGACGGCATCATTTGCCCGCCTGAGATCCATTCGAACTAGAACCCCTCTCAAAACGGGATTTCATCCAGATTGACCCTTTTGGGGTGATTTTGATGTAAACGACTATCCAGGTTGTTCAAAAATAAATTTTGCCGGGCTCTGATGCTTTCCAGAAACGGTCGAATTTGAAACAGCACGAGCCGATTCTGGTAAAAGCCAAACTCAATATCCGCCGGCACCGGCTGGCCCTGAGCATCCTGCAATCCGGGAAACCGCTCGGGTACCGTACGGGCAAAATCGATTAAATGCCGGACCTCGGCTTCACTTAACAGCACCGGTGTCCCGCTGGCCGAAACCTTCGATACGCCGCCCGCACTGAGCAACACCCGCTTATAAGGATCGGTGGCGTGGGCTAAAAGACGGGTACTGCCGTTCTGCATGTTTATCTTGAGCTCTTCTGCGGTTTGACCCGAAACCGCTCCGCCTACACCTTCATTGACGGCCACGGTCAGCCAGCCCGGCTGTCCGCTTTCAATATCGGCGGTAACCAAAACTCCGGACTTTTCAGCCGGAACGCTTTCCATCAACAGCACCGATGCATATACATGTTCCGGCGCTTGCATATACGCCTGCCGCCATCGAAAGGCGCGCTCGGAAAACGGTGAGGCCCATACCCGCTGAATGGCTGCCATTATGTTTTCAAAACCGACAACATGGGGCACGGTCAAATTGAGGCCCGCACCCGTAAATCCCGGCAGATCTTCCACATTGGTGTCACTGCGCACAAAGACGCCATATGATCCATCCGGGCCGAAGGTGTCTTGCATGGCTGCCCTCATCTGAATGCGAAATTCCTCACCCGGGTCCAGGTTCACTATCCAGTGGCGCATCTTTTCCAGAAAATTTCGAATGATCTGATCTTGTCTTTGGGGATCGCTCTCGAGGCCCTGGATGATTTTGTATTGATCCTGCATCCAGCGGTAAGCCGAATTTCCGCCGGGTTCGATGGGCTGCTCGAGTAATTGGCGATACAGTCCAAAGGGGATCACCAGCCCGTCTGCGACAGCTTCTGAAAAATAGTGCTTGAGTTCGCCCAGATTGGCAGCTTTAGGGCCGCAGATCCTTCCAGAATCGGACGCCCGCAGCTCATCGAGCGCCATAAAACGACGGGTGTCGAGATCCAACTTTTTCATATCCGGTCGGATAAAAATATCCTGTGCCCCCCTGAGTTTTTCAAAAATTGGATCCCACTGGGGACCATCGGCTGCCATTTGCACGATTCCGCGCGGACTGACAGCCAGCACCACTTGCTGACCAACCAGGGATTGAATCAGCGGCAACCATTTTTTATCGATGGCCACGTTGGGGATACCGAGATTTCGGGCCAGCAGCTGAACATGGGATAAGATGTTGCCTTCACCGGTCGTCAGTATGCCGGCAACCGGTGGCAAATCTTCGGTGGTCGCGGGCAGAACGTAAATGCCCTTAGAATCAAAGTTAGCGGGCGTTTTACCCGCCGGAAACATTTTGAGCCTACCGCGTGCCAGCCCGGGATTTAAGCCCCTTAATCCCGAATCGGCCGGCTGCCCGAAAAGAAAATTACGAATACCGAGCTGGGTATTGGCATCCACAATCAGGCTCTCGAGTACCACAGCATAAGAAAGCAAAAGGCTGCCGCGCAACCGATCATGAATGTAGCGGCGGCTGAGCGGTTCAATGGTTTCAAAATGTGAGACGGTTTCCCCCAGATGATATTGCAACGTACGGTCGGCCCATTCGGGCATGCGCGCGGTGTATTCCAATTCAGCCTTATAATCGATGAGTTGCGGCTGATTTTGCATGAGCTCATCGAGGTTTTGGGCTAGCGCCTGTTGCTGGCGGGCGGAAATAAGCCCGATGCCGTAAAGGCCATCGGCATATTTAATCAGCCATGAAAGTCTTTGGCGGCGGGAGGCTTTCGCCAGTTGCGCGATCATGATATCACCCATGCGAAACAATTCACCTTCCAGTAAGATACTGGCATCCAAAACGGCAAGCATTCGCGAGGCATTACCGGCATTGGCCAGATTATCGCGCAGCATCGCCAGCAGAAGGCAGGCGGTTAAAAATCGGTCCTTGGTATCATTCTGGAGTGATAGCCTGTCTGCAGCTTGGACAAGGGCCCCGGCCAATCGGCCATTTTTGAGTGTTTTTGCCAGGGATTGAATTTCCTTCTGGATATTACGAACTTTGAAAACTTGCTCGATGATCTCTTTTAAATGGGCATAATCTTCAGCCAGCTCCGGCTTACCGTGTCGGGCAGCATAGTCTTTAACTTTCTGGGCATCGCCCAATTCCGGATGCACATGCAGTTTGATGCGCAGCGTTTCAAAATCAGGGTCGTTTTCTGCAATCGTGCGTGAAAGCTGCCGCATTTCGGTAATCGGTGCGCCCTGGCGGCCATGGGGAAAAAATCGCACCGCTTCGCGCAGCACCAAAAACCGATTTTCCCGCCAGTCCGGCTCGGCAACCAGTGCCAGCAAAAGCTCACGCCCCGCACGGGTTTCGTCTTCCGTCTGCAGGGCACCGCGATAATAGCGCGCACGACGAAAAATCCAACCATCATTGGCTTCAATCAGGAATTTCTCCAGAACGATTTGCTTGATGATATCCGGGTGCCGGGGATCCTGCAGAAATTCCCGGGTGCGCACATCGGCAAAAACGTTGGCGATAAAATACGCGTTGCTTCGCAGGATTTTCACGCGATCGGTCCATTCGCCGTGTTGCACCCCGCCGCCATGTTCCTTGCAGGCATATTCTTTCGGTAGCTGGATCGTGCCGTCGTTGCAAAACCAGCGAATATGCTTGAAGGGACCCCGGGGGGCTTTTTTCATCTCCTGCACCCAGCGGCGCATCGTTTGGGCATCGGGTGGATCATCTTGGGCAAGGGCAAGATTGGGAATCAAAAGAAAACTGATCAATATAAGTGCTAAGGGTTGCATCGGCTTCAAGGTCACCTTCATCTTCGAAAATGTGATCGGCTGCAAATTAAGGCTTTTTTCAGATGAAATACGCCGCGTTCACAGATCATTTTATATATAATAGGCATGATTTTTAATTTGGCTACAGACTGAATCAACGAGCACCCGCAAAGCGGGTGGCTTGAATTTTCGGCCACAGGCTGAAACGGCAAAAGCACGCCAGTGCTTTAACGTTGTAATTGGAACCGGGTGCAAATCACCGCCGTGGCGGGATTTGAATGCACCCAATCACAGACATGGAAGGTCTCCGGCCAATCATCGGGTAAGGTCCAAGAGCCGGTTTTTAGATAATAAATTTAATTTTGATTTAAATCAAATCATATTGAGCACAACTTTTATATAGATTATACAAGTGCATAAAAAAGGTTTCACTATCAATGAATGAAATTAACCAGGCGTCAAAATACCGGCCAAATCATAATATTCAAGCCTATCGTAAAATCGTGCAGTACCTTTTCTTGGCGGTAACTCTTTTAATCGGCGTACAATTTAGCATTTTCGTCAGCCAGCTGGAAAAAGGTGTTCTACCCACAATGACCCGGCCGCCGGGGATCGAAGCGTTTTTGCCGATCAGCTCCCTGATCAGCTTTAAATACTGGCTGCTAACCGGTATTTTTAATCCCATCCATCCTTCCGGTCTGGTCATCTTTGTGGTGATATTATCCACCGCCATTTTATTGAAGCGCGGTTTCTGCAGCTGGGTGTGTCCCTTTGGCCTGCTGACCGAGTATTTAAATCGGCTCCACCGGCTTATTTTCAGAAAAGACATCAAGGTTCCCCGCTGGCTGGATTACCCGCTGCGCAGTTTAAAGTATCTGCTGCTTTTATTTTTCCTGTGGGCCGTCATCATCCAGATGAACGTCCGGGATCTGGATCATTTTATCTACAGCCCCTACAATATGGTGGCGGATATCAAGATGCTGCACTTTTTTACCCATATCTCCGCGTTCGCCTTCTGGGTATTGGTGGCGTTATTGGTCCTGTCCATCTTGGTTCGCAACTTCTGGTGTCGTTATCTGTGTCCTTACGGAGCGCTTCTGGGCGTACTCAGCTTTGTCAGTATTTTTAAAATCCACCGCAATGAAGACACCTGCACCCAGTGCCATCAGTGTACGCGCGCCTGCCCGGTGGATATAAACGTCCATAAAACCACCGGGGTGCTCTCCGATGAGTGCCACGCTTGCCTGAAATGTGTGGCCGTCTGCCCGGAAAAAGATACCCTTTATATTTCATCCGCCAAGCGATCGGGCATTTTAAATCCGCTGCTATATGCGGCCATCATCGGCCTGCTCTTTATGGGCGGATCCGTCATCGGCAGGTTGACCGGGCACTGGCAGACGAGCATTTCCAATTATGAATATTCCTTCCACGTGGCCCATCTTCAAACCCCGTTTTATCAACACAACCGCGGTCAGGTGCCGGTCTACAATAAAGATGCCTGGATGAAAATGATGGCCGGAATTAAAAAGTCCCGGCGTGCATGGCGCCAGGGACAAAAAATAAAAATCGAATAATCGTGGCGAAAACGGTGCGGGACATTTGATGCGGGAGTATAATTTGGGATGGTTGCCTTTGGTCTGCGCCTTTAGGATCGACCGCTACTTGATTTTACAGAACAGGATGCGGTGTCGGAATGATGTAACCCACACTTTCCAGGCACCCGATTTATTTTATATTTGCAGACGATATCGGTAAAGAAAGATCCCACATCCGGGAAGAGCTGGTTAGGTAACAAATCATCACAATCTGTAAATATCCTTGTCTACCATCGTCAGTAGTATTTCAAAGATGTTTTTGTAAACGCGGGGGTTCAATTCCAGTATTTCGTTGAAATCATCACTCGTTATTTTAATCATGCGGCAATCCTCGATGCATTTCAGGGCGTATTTTCTGACCGATTTCCGGATTATAAAACCAAATCCAATACCATACGGCGCTTCAAGCAGATCAACTCGTGTTTGATTTTCGTCCAGGAGCTCGGCTTTTCCTTCCAGTATTTTGTAAAGTGCATTGGCGGGATCTCCGATTTTAAACACATCGTCTCCTGCATGGAATTCTACGATCTCCATAAATTCGGCAAACATCATCAGTTCCATCATTGAGAGTCCCTTCAGCATCGGCGAATCTTTAACAAGATGAAACTTCTCAAGCAAGGGCATCATTGCTTCAACCTCCAATAAAAATTTCTCAAATCGTCCTCTTATATCCCGGGGCATCTCCCAGGCAGCCGACAACTTTAGCCAGTAATCCTGTCCTTGAAATATTCTTTCATAAACCTCTTCGACCGCATTCAAAGAGCTGGCGGGCACAATCGCCCCGAAAAATAGCCCATCATCAAATCGAATCGACTCGAGCAGTTGCAGCACTCCACTATTTTCTTGTTCGATGATGGCTTCAAGGTATTCTATAGATTTGGCTTTGGTGTGGCCGGCGTCTTCTTTTTTGTCGGAATGCCACTTGATACGAAAAAAAGAGTCCATTACCTTTAAATCCGGATGCAGAAGATCCAGGATTTGGAAGATCATCCATATTTGAGTTTCAACATTTCTGGCCAATTCCAACAACACCAGGCTACCGGGTCTTTTTAATGCAATGAGCTCGTAGTCAGAGCAAAGATCGCGGCATTTATCAATTTCTTCAGCCAGTCTTTCTATAAGTTCATCAAAGTCAAGGTTTTTGTCGGCTTTTCTTAACCGGTTGATGCATAACAGTGCTTCCCTTTTGACATGGGGATTGGGAAAGCGAAATAGCGTGTCCACCAAAAAATCCACTGCATCTTGTGAAGGCAGAAAATGCAGGGTTCGCAGACATTTCTCGAGATCCATGTAGGATTTGGAGCGCGTCGTAAATATCAGCATATCAAATATAACATCAAACGCTCTGCCTTCGAATCGCGCCAGGTGTTTGTTAAAAGACCCATAGTTACGAATGTTGTCAAATCCAACATCTTCGAGGTACGCGACAAAGAGATCGAGGTCGTCCATTTTGGCAAGGGCTTCAAGTATCGTGTCAAACGCCGGGTCGCTGTGTTTCGTGAAATGCGGTTGAATCTCGTCTTTAAACGATGACAGCTTCAATTCGCCTACCAGCCAGATGCCTGCCAAAACCTCGCCATCATCCTCGGATTTCAAGAGTTGCAGGATCTTTTTTTCGGCTTTTTCTTTCACCTCATTGGAACCCCAGCGATGAGCGATTGTCAGGTCGTATTTCAAAAGATCAATCGAATCTTGCGTGTCTAAGTACCGGGAAATATTTTCAGTATTTGCAGGACCCCAGGCCGCGATTACCTGCAGGCACGTCTGTTTAACGTGGGTATCTTCTTCTTTTTGGCACGCTTGTTCAATATCTCCGACCAAGTGGGTTGCCTCTATTTGATGGATGACGGAAACGGTTTCAAATCTCACATACCTATTTTCATGTTGCAGCAGGTCTTTAAGGACATCATCGAGCTCGGAAGCATAGCTGTTCCGAATTAAATTCAATAGATATAGATAGTTGAATATGTCGTTATCCTGGTCACGTGCAATTTTGTACTGCTCTAAAATTAAATTCGGCTGGAAGCTTATCAGAGATTCGCGTACACTTTCCAGCCTGCTTCGCCGCTGAATGCTCTCTCTCAAAGACAATACGTATCTTTTGGGAATGCGCGCAATGACCGGGAGCATCACTGCCAAAGATACAATGATCAAAAGCGTGTAGACGGGCATCGGGCTGCCAAGTTTGGGAATGACCAAAAAAAAGGCACAAATACCGATAACGAACACGGGTTTGAAAAACAGCTTGGAGTACATGCGGATAGCATTGCAAAGCTTTTCCGGTATCGAAAACATAAGCAACTGGTAGGATGAATCGAATATCACTCTTCTCAGCAAGTCGTTGATTGCGCAGGCGCAAATCGCTCCCCAGAATATGAGCGTTTGGTACCCGGCCGGCCTGAAAAAGTATACACCGATGATGAAGAGCAGATTTGGAATCAACAACAGCGGATACGCATAGAGGACTTTGCCGTTTAACCACAAGCTGGCAAAAAAGTAGACAAACAATAGCTGCAGAAGAACCTGAACAAGGCTGATGATCGCCTTGTAGGAGCCGATAAATGTGGTTTTCGGGTCTGCCGCCTGGCGGCTTTTCTGGGTTGGGTCCCCGGTGATGCCTTCGGCTTTGATAGATGCCGCCGCAGTGTATGGACGCTGCGCTGGTAAATGCGCATTGATCTGCACGTCAAAAAGAACCTTGAACAATAAGTTAAAAATCCCGATCAATATGACAATCTGGACAATGGATCCAATGATTTTATATCTCTTCTGAGATGATAGGAGGGTCTTGAGGCTTTCCTTTGTGGCAGAGATACTGATGTTGATCCGGTAACGGTAACTGTGGAAAATATACCTGATGATACCGTAACTGAAAGCGGTAAACGCGGCGGTCATTAAAAGAAAAATCAGCTGATTTCCGCGGGGCACCTGTTTAATAATGAAATAGCCCGATATCAGTGCCCCCAAACTGCCGGACAAAAGAAAAATGTACCGGTATCGTTTCGATTCCCGGATATTGATGCAGTAGTTTATCAGCGACCAGGTTTGAACAATGATTAATTCGTCGAAAATATCGACAACGACGAAATAACTCATCGCCGGCACAAAATGTTTATGAAAGCCCGGCAAAACCTGTGGTATACAGTAAAGCACAAGCGATGCAGTCAACATAGCAAGCATTTCACGCTTGATGCGACGCTCGAAGCTCACCTTGCTGGCATATACAAAGTAAATGCAACTGTAGATCACAAAACTGATACCCGTAAGACCGTAAAGTAGAAAGTAGGGTTTCTGGTTGTAGATATTGATGAAATAAGTTGAATTTGCAATGGCGTTGAGGAAATTACTCTTGGTGAAAGAGCTAATGATGGTAAAACAGGCGATGTTTGAAAACGTTAAAAGGCACAATAAAAGGATTAGTCGGTTTTGAGAATGGCTTGAATCCCTTGAATCAAACGTTTTAGACATGCCTCAACGCTTTCGTTTTTTTAAATTCGGTCGATCATTGTCATCGCCGGTTGCACCCGTTGAGACAAATTCTGCGACCCGCATTGAGAAGCTGGGACTCAATGTCGTTAGGGCTCCATCTTCTTTCACTGTTCCGTTGCACGGCCGGGTTGTGACAAATCAGCCGGCGACTTGCGTTCAATGGCAATTTTAAGCTGGTCCAACAATTCCTGATTAATTTTCCCGTCCACGCTAAGGTGTTGTGCTTTTTGGAATGCCTTGATGGCCGCCTTGGTTTTGGAACCCAATTTCCCGTCGATCTTCCCGACATCATAGCCCAGTTCCAGCAGGGCGGCCTGTGCGTTTGCAATTTTCAGGCGCGCTTCCCGCTCTGCGGTAAAACCGATCAGGTTACGTCCAAATGTCACCTCCGGTGGAAGTTCTCCGGGAGCCGACGGCTCCGGTGGATGATCCGTTTCGATTAGCCGGTGGATATAGGTTGCCAGGGTCTGATGATCCACCGCAGCGTTTTTATAAAGCACATTTGAAATCAAAGTCGCGAAATAATACAATCGGTTAATGCCGGCCGGAGTTTCTACAATCGCCACTGAATTCATGTAGTTTTTGACGTTACCGTGATATTTTTTACATTTGAATCCCGCCTCTTCTTTACAGCTGTAAAGCGATCCGGATTTAAAATAAACCGCTGAATCAAACAAGGCGGGCGATGAGGCGTAGCGGATGCGACGCTCGGTCATATAGAGCAAGCGCTTGATTTCCCGGCTCGAAAAAATGTCCACCAATTTTCCTTGCTCCATCAGCAAAATAAAACGCATCAGTTCCCGTGCGGTACCGTAACTATGGTAGCCGGTAGGCACGCGTTTCTTGCCGTAACGGGTAAAGAAGCTCCCTTGGCGAAAATATTGCAAGTCCAAACCATTGCGCGTGAAAGGCTCAAGGATTGTCTTTTCGTAAAGTTCACGCAATTGCTGGCGTGCTGTTTTTTTAAAAAAGCGGTTGGCTTCGTCATCCGGGACCGGATACGTCTTCCGGAAATGTCTCAGCAGCATGGCATTTTTCATCACCATTGCTGCGGCGGCATTGGAGCTGATGGAAAGGGTCCAATCCAGATACTCCCAGAGTGACCCCTGATCGCCTTTTTTTAATGGGCGAAAACTCAGGGCGCCGGTATCCGGATTCCAGAGTCGCACCTCGTGATGGTCCCACTGGATGAATTCATCTGCAGTAATAATGGTTTCGCGCAGCAGTCGTTTGCGGGCCTCGATGTCATCCGGATAAATGTCAGCCAGCGCCTGAAACAGTGCCATGGCAACTGCAATTTTTCCGACGCTGCCAACGTTTTGCTTGTAATCCGCCCGGTGCTCGGCATAGCGTGGATTGTCAATGTCTGAAAGATCCAAAACGGCAACCCCATAGCGTTCGGCTTTATTCCCTAAAAGTTTCAGAACACCGGCGGTGAATTGCGGGTCAGGTTCCGGGAGTATCAATTCCGGGTGATCCAGCAGTCTTAGATCCACCAGCCTGGCCGGCAGCAGGGCACCAGGGGGTTGTCGGCGGCCGCGCATTTTGCCGAAAACTGCCAACCGGGCTGCTTCAACACGCCGGATCCCTGTTTCAGGGTAGGCGTCCAGGGGATAGGCATAACCGGGGTCAGTAATGAAAAATATTGCTAAAACGAAGGTAAATCTTAGATATTGTCTCATTTTGCTCCATACCAGGTTTTTATTTGTTTTCTTTTTGTTTGTCCGGATCAGGGTTGTTCATCCAGCTTCACCGTTTGATTGAGTTGGGACGACATATCCTTATCCAGCTTGTTTAGGTATTCGTTACTGCGGGCCTGAATGCTTTCAAGAAAAGGTCGAATCTGAAAAAGCTGCAATTTGCCGTTAATAAAACCGAACTCGATGTCGGCTGGAGCAGGATTTCCGCCGGCATCCAAAATAGACGGATATCGCTGCGGCA
>JASFIU010000123.1:0-10693 GCA_050122495.1 Desulfobacterales bacterium
TCATTTAACCTCGCTTTTTTGCCAGATTATATTGTCCTGGAAAAAGGGCCCGTGAATTCGTCTTTCATGAAAGCGCTCAACGAACCCTTGGTTTTCAAACTCATGTTTTACATCTCCGATGCAAAAGAGGCTGTGCTTTTTGACCAGATCCCGAAAAAGTCTTACAATCCATTTTGGAAAGGTTATATCAAGCCACAGCAAAAATCCCCGGGATCTTAAAACCCGGGAAACTTCCCGGACGGCGGTCTGCCATTTCGACAGGTGATGAAATACGTTCTGGGATACGACCAGATCGAAGCCGGCGTCCTGAAACGAAAGCCGGGCGGCATCTTCCACCCTGTAAACGAGATGCTCATTTTCGGGATGCCGCCTGCGGGCGATTTGGATCTGATCATGGTCGTAATCGGTGCCCCATACCTTCATGTTATAAGATTCCGATAAAAAGGCTGCCACCGCACCGACACCGCAGCCCAGCTCCAGGACATTCTCGATCGTTTCCGGGGTAACTTCTTCGAGCTGCTGCCGCACCCTGGCAATGTTGCGTTCGCTCTTTTTGGGGCGATTGACCAACCATTTCTCGAGGCGTGACATTTTCATCAGATGGTTCGCCTTTTCATTCTACGGAGTTCGCTGAGGCGGACGGCGGAGTGCTTCATTTGGTAAAATCTAAAGCCGGACTAACAGGTTTTTCAGGTCAGGCTGCCGGGACGTGGGTCGTGGTGACTTCGGCTAAAAGCCGCCCCTGTGCGCCGGTCACCCGGGTGCGGATGACCGTCACGCGTTTGCCGCTGCGAACAAAGCGAGCTTCTGCCTTGATCTCACCTTTACGTTGATTGCCCAGCAAATTGGTGTTCAAATTTATCGCCAGCGGAAAGCCTTTCCCATCCGGACCGATCTCGACCTTGCCGAGGGCCAATACCGTGGCGGTCACATCGGCCAGCCACAACATGGCGCCGGCCTGAACGGTGCCAAAAGGATTAAGAATTCCTTCCTGGACCGGCATGGTACTGATTACACAATCGTCTTTGCGTTCTTCGATCCAGAATTCGATCTTACCGGTTTTTCTGCTTTCTGCAATTTTGTCATAAATGTTTATCATTTTTTGGTACCCCTGCAAATAATTTGCAGATGCAAAATATTTTTTAATACAATACTGTCCTCAATATAGCAGATTACATTTATGGGTTTGCCGGTTTAGTCCGTTTAGCCCGTTGGGCCTGTTAAAAAAGGAATAATATCCGATTTTATTTTTTTTAAACCGGCAAACGGACAAACGGGCAACGGGCGCAGCCGATAAACACGCGTTCACCCCCTATGGACGCGTGTTTATCTTGTATAAATATCAATTACGCGGCCATCTGAAATTTGACATACCCCAAAGCCACCGCTTTTAAATCCGACCAGGGTATCCGACAGCCTGAATTTACATCTCATCTTATTGCCGCGGTCTCCAAACAAAAAAGCCTCGGTGGTTCCTTGAAATTCATCAACGGCCGGGTATCCTTTGCCTAAAGACTCCTTTGAAGTTGTCTCCATTTCTGCGTCAATGAGCTTACCTATAAAAAGTTCTCCGTCCGGCATTTGAATCTGGAGTTCAGCTGATCCGAATTTTTCTTCCTCATATTCAAGGGAAACCCATTTGCCGCTATATCTGTCGATTCCCCTCATTGTTCCCGAACACGCCATTAATGCAATGAGCAAAGTTATGAAGATGAACAACAGAACCGGTTTTCTCATTTCTTTATCCTCTCTGTTTGGGTCTGAAACTGCTTACCGGCTTTTGACAACCACGAATGTACAATCAGAAACACCGGAACTTTAGATCGTATCTGAATTTTGCAAGAGTCCTCCAGAGGCGGACAAGACGGAGGTCTCCATATAGCAGGGAAAAGCTCCTTAACCGTAAAAAATCAGATGCTTCATCCCGCGGAGCGGGCCAAATTAAGATTTCTGTATTGTTTATAAAGCAAATAGCCCCCCCATACAAGAGCGCATATCATCAAAATCATTCCCAGCTTGTCAGCCATCTGGGCCAGAAGATGATCGTATTTGATCAGGCCCGATTCTTTGAGAATAAATTCCCAATCGTGAAATCCATAAGGTGAGGTGCGGCCTGTATTGCCGCCGAGTAGCGGCAGGGTGAGAGATCTGGCATCGTTAATATAGGGCGCCAGGTCCATAAAGCTTTGGCCAAACCACCACAGGGCAAATGCGGCTGCGAATGTGTCTCTGGTTTTTAACAGAAACACGGCAAGGCATACGAGGGGCATTAACAATTGGCCGAGACTGCCGCCCAGACTGGTCATAAATCTTCCGAACGGTCGGAAAATGATGTGCCCGGCTTCGTGGAAGGGAAGGTTAACAAGGTGCCAGAAAGAGTCCATCACATAATGGCTTCCCAGCGGAGACAGGATGAACTTCAAACCCCATATAGTAATAATGATAAAGACCAGCACCCGGCCACCAAAAATAAGCGGATTGGCTTCCGGCTTAACGAAAAAACATAAATTTTTAATAAATTCGATTATCTCTGCCGGTCTTGGTGACGGTTGGACTTCAATCGAAGTTGAAATTGGACTTCTTTCTCTATATTTCAGGTATTTATCAAAAATAACACCGCAGGCCAGGCATTCGGTATGTTGATCCGTTTGTTCAAATCCACATTTGGGACACTGCATAATCACCGTTATTGTTATAGATATTTGCCACAATTCTAAATAGAACCCATCTCAAAAAGGCGTCTAAGAGTCCATGGCTGCGTTGCAAACCGATTCAAAATGCTCACATACTTACGTGTATGCTCCGCTTTCGAATCGATTTGCGCCTTGCCCTGAACCCTGATCCACCTTTTTGAGATGGGTTCTAATGAAAATTATAGCGTATCCCGACAAAAATGGCAAAAAATGGTGCTCTTGGAAGAAATCGACTACAAATTGGGAAAAAAAAAGCAGCGTTAGGGCAACGCTGCCTTGCGGTTCTATTTTTTCAAACCCCCTGAATCGGGAGCCTGTTTGAAAAGCGGTCAATCCAGGTATAACGTATGCTGGTTCGGGACTGCACTTGCTTTACCGTTACGTCTCATTTTATCTTCATTATCTTTTCTTTTTCGTCGCTCCTTTAAGATGATAATCACCATAACGACGATGACACCGATTTCCGCAATCAGAAAAAGGGCTTTAGAGATTAAATCCAACATGGCGGTCTCCTTGTGGTTATATGTATGATATCGGAAACATCCAGCGAAACTTTAGCGCTAATTGAGACCTCCAGCAGTGGATTTTACCCACAATTGATCATCATGATCCGCATTTGCCAAACGGGGTCCCCCTGGCCATGTCGTTTTAGAAAAATTACAGTGTGGGGGAATGGATTGATTTGAAGTCAATTAAGATAAGCTTGGTAGGATTGGTTTTTTAGATAAACTTTATGCCAATTCCATATGTTAGTACGGAATCCTCGTCTGCCAATTCCTTGCACCATCTGACAGTCGATCTGTAGGTTTTTAGGGTGGATTTAAAGGGTGGGCTGTCAAATTTAATGTTGATCCGGGTACCGGGTTTGAAGGCAACCTCCGATTCTAATAACATGCCGTCATGGCTAAAATCTTTGGTCTGGGCATAACTCCAGGCGCCCGATCTCGTATCTTCCAAAATAACCGTTGCTTTATGCCAGTAGCGCTTGCTTTTTCTAAATCCGGTTGCGGCGCTCAATTGTGAATCGGATGCCTGCCAAACCTCATCAATCTGAAGTGAATCAGGTTCAATTTTATCGATTATTTTCCCGCGGCCGTTTTTCTCCTTAATTCTGGATGTGCTTTTTGTGGATAGATCTTTATTGCAGACAGGGCAGCCGCTGCCTCTTATTCTGCTTTTGATCGTCGCTTCCCATTCATGACCTTCCTCACAAATCCACCATACTTTTTTACTAAAACCCGGAGGTAAATTCCTTAAGTTCAAACCCATGTTTCTGGTGAGATGCCATTCTTTTACAAGATCTGGGTCGACGATTAATATATCCGTATGATCAGCCGGGGTGGGGTTATGGCAAAAAGGACAGCCGCTGCCTCTGTTCCGGCTATATACCGCCGCTTCCCACTCATGCCCCTGCGCGCATATCCACCACACTTTTTTCCCGGAACCCGGCGTGACCCTTGTCGGATTTAAATCACCGTTTCGGGAGGGGTGCCATTCCTTAGCAAGGCCCGGATTTATGATCTTAAGGTTATATTGCTCGGAGGCTTTGGGCATATTCGCACATTCAATACCTGTTGGGTGGTGATGTGATAAAATGTAGGGGGCTTAATTACGTCGTTCGATTATAGACCTAATAAAAGAAGGTTGCTAAAATAGCAACCGCTTTTTAGTGAAAAGATACGATCGGCTGCGTCGTCCTATTAGAGGAATAATTATCGGGTGAGTCAATGTCAAGTGCACGGATCTTTAACCATTGTTTGCCGACAATGCGTTTGAACAGAATGGTCCGTTATTTAAAATTTTTACAAGATGTTCTATGCCAGCGCACTCCGTATGACTTCGATTGTCATAATCCCTCCTACATGTGCATCATTTTTATTTAAGGCCAAATAGGTTCTGTATTTTTTCTATGGAGTGTCTCCGACAATACACATTTCGACAACATATTCGAATTGCGGAAAACATGTTTTTTTGCTTACCTCGTCTTTGAAGTAGCGTCTGACATCCTTTTTGCGGGTCCAATCGCAACCCGTTAATGTTTGACAGTCCGTGTGACCAAACCGTTTGGCAAATCCAGTAAAAAGCTTCTCGACGGAAGCGATGGCTCTTTTTCTTCTTCTGTCCCGATGTCCGGGTGCAGCGGTTGCGTTTATACCGTTCAGATAACCCAAATAAATCATGGCCCCAAACAATATTCCACAGGTTGTCTTTCCAGACATGACGGCTCCTTTGAATCCTGCCGTGGCCCACTGATATGGCGTTGCATCCCATTGTTTGGTCTTCCGCAGAACCTGCAGGATGGCCTCAGCTCAAGTATACCCTTTTATCATTAGCTGGATACCCTCATCTGAAGCGGCTCTTATCTGCGCTTGCGTCTCTCTCATATTATTTTTCCCTTAAATTCTTGCGTCTATCTCTTTGATATCCCTATCACATTCGGCAGGGGCCAGGAAATCGGGTTGTCATTGGCATTATTTGAGCTTGTTTCATAGGTTCCGGCAAACTCAAATTCTTTTTTCCCGACTTTAATGTATAACTGCGCCTGGGGCCCGCCTTCGGTATACATGGCGCGTGTGATATTGAGGGGAAGTTTTTTGAGGATATTAATCAGATCATGGGTGCTGTACCAGGATCGCACATGGATGAATAAGATATTATCCTGTGCATCGACGGCGATCGCCGCCGTGCTCCATTTTCGCTGCTGCTGTTTCCAGACATTTTGTCCTGTGCAGGATAGCATGCGTATGCTCTGCACCAGGGCTCCGTACTTTTGTTTCCAGATTTGGAAATCTTCACACTGGCGGTCTATAATTTTGGCATGCGGGACATCGGTGCTCTGCCGGTTGAATGCCAGGATGGCCATATCTTTTGATAGCCTGGGGTTATTGGTATGGGTCCGGGTGCGCATCAGAGAGACACTGGTCTTGTAATCTGTCTGAAACATGCTGGGGTTAATTGCGGCGATCAACCCGTTTTCGCGACACCATTGTTTGGGTGTTAAAGGAACCCCGTCTTCAATGGCCGAGGCATTCAGCAATCTAAGCCGGTAATATTGCAGATCGATTCGGAGCACCCGTACCCGTGAATCGCCGACTTCAGCCGGTTGGGGCGCTAGAAAAGTACCGATTTCAAGCCCTTTGGCCAACTGCTGCCAGCTCTGATCCTGCTTTGCTTTTTGGCCCGCGCTTTTTTGCTGGGCCTCACCCGTAATTGAGGAGAGGAACAGAAATAACAGGATGAGTAATGATTTTAAAGTGAGTTTCATGGTGAATTGATGCTGGTTTGCGGCAAATTCAGAAACCCTCGCCTAACCGCTGCGGAGGCCGATTACATTCTGGTTTTTACCTCAATCGCAAAATACAGTCGATAATATTACAGATGACCTCAGGGATACCCCACTAGCAGCCGCAGCCGCAATCACAGCCATGATCATGGGAGGCGATATCGGCCAGGGCTTTGACGACTTCTCTGCTATCCGGCTGTTCAATCTTGAGGATTTGAACATTCAGATAGAGAAGATCATGTTCTTCGAAAAGACGCCTAAAAGGGAGATCCAGATGCCCAAACAGTTGATGCGTTTGTTCTTTTTTTAACGGCATTGAAATCTCTTCGCCTGCGGCCTTATTGACCAACTGGTACTCAAAGGGGCACATGCCGTTGGGGCCAATGCCAAATATGAATTCAAACTCCGGGACGGACAAAGAGAGGTTCATGTTGTCGTCCGCAGTCCCTGCTTGCAGACGAAGGGTTACCTTTTTTAGATTTTCTACCTTTTTCATTTTTATTCCAGGTGTTTGGGTGGTTTTCCAATTTTATCCCCCAGCGCTCTTTCGCGGTTTTTAACGATATGATCGCAGATTTCAACAATGGCATTTTTAATCCACATGGATGTTTGTGATCTTTCGATATAATTGGCTTCGCCGAAGGAGTGCACGCGTTTTTGTTTCTGCAGGTTATTGACCTGGGCAAATTCTTCTTTGGAACCGGGTTGATAAACGGCAAACGTTCTTCCACCAAAGCGGTTTATTAAAGAGAAAACCGGTATGTCGCTGGGGCCGTCGGCAATGTAAATCATGTTTTGAAATGGTACGCGGCGATCTTCATCCGGAATCATGGCGTTTACATCAATATCCGGGAATTTATTGCTGCCTTTGTTGATTTCAAAAACGGCTCTGGTCTTGGTGGTATTATCGAGGGCGTAGGCAATTTGGGAGATCATTTTTGAATCTGCTGAAGTTCGTTTCACGCCGGCATCAAGATAACCGGGCGGGGGCGCATTTTCGACAAATTCACACCCCCAGACACCATCAACAAAAGGCGCGATCCTGCTGCCTAAAATCATTTGTCTCAAACCGGTTGAGACAATGTAATGTTCCAGTTGGATGTCATGCTGTTGGTATTCCGACTCCAAACTAACGAACCGCTTTAGTTGATTAAAAAATTCCGGCAAACCATCGTAAAGCTCTATTTTGCCGCCCAGTTCTTTGAGTCGGGTATTGTTTAACGCTTTGAATTTACCCTGTTTGGTATAGGTCAAAAGGTGATTGAGGTACAGCGTGTCAGTTGAAATGAGATCAAGGCCGTCCTTTTTGTAGTGGTTGGGTAATTCATCAACTTCTTTCCAGAATTGTTTAGGATCGACTTTATATAGTTCAAAAATTGGTGCCTGCATGTAGCCGGGGCTCAGTGTTTTGTCAAAATCCCAGATGCAGGCAATAATGTTCTGGAGAAAAAGCGGCTGGGTCATCATGGATTCCTTGAAAACTGAATTTATCGGATATTTACTTAGTATAAATTGCGGTTCGGATCAAATTATAATTTAATTTGTTGATTGCCGGAAGGCTGGGAGGCTGGGAAGCTGGAAAGCCAAATGATTTTCAAATCTTTCAGCCTTATAGCCTCCAGGCGTCCTATCATTCCAGCCTGACGATGAAAGATGATTGCGGCCTATCCAATTATTGGTATATACTAGAATTAAATTCCATCTAAATTATCCACTAAAAGAAAGGTAAATTTATGGTTGAAAAAGTTGTGATCATGGGGGCAGCCGGTCGAGATTTTCATAATTTCAACGTATATTTCAAAGACAATAAGCGTTACCGTGTCATCGCTTTTACGGCCGCCCAGATTCCGGATATTGCCGGCCGTTTGTATCCTCCGGAGCTATCCGGCAACCTCTACCCCGATGGCATACCCATTCATCCCGAAGGCCGGCTGACCGAGTTAATTCGAAAACATGAAGTGGATCTTGTGGCGTTTTCTTACAGCGATGTGCCCCATGTGGAAGTGATGCACAAAGCATCATTGGCCATGGCCGAGGGAGCGGATTTTATCCTCATTGGTGCTCCGTACACCATGCTCAAATCCAAAAAGCCGGTTGTGGCGGTCTGCGCAGTGCGCACCGGGTGCGGCAAATCCCAAACGACCCGGCGTGTGTGTGAAATTGTTAAAGGCCTGGGGAAAAAGGCGGTTGTCGTGCGTCATCCCATGCCCTACGGGGATTTGAAAAATCAAATCGTTCAGCGCTACTCGACCTATGAAGATTTTGAGAAGCATCAATGTACCATCGAAGAAAGAGAAGAGTACGAGCCGCTGGTTGAGCAGGGCATTGTTGTGTATGCCGGCATCGATTACGGACAGATTTTGAAGGCGGCCGAAAGAGAGGCGGATGTTGTTATCTGGGACGGCGGCAACAACGATACCCCTTTTTATAAACCGAATTTGCATATTGTCCTGTTTGATCCGCACCGGGCAGGTCACGAATTGATGTATTTCCCGGGTGAAACCAACATGATTATGGCGGATATCGCTATCATCAATAAGGTCGATTCAGCTCCGGCTCAAAAGGTGTGGCAGGTCAGAAAAAATATCGAAACCTATGCACCCGAAGCCAAGATCGTCCTGGCGGAATCGTCTCTGGTGGTTAAAAATCCGGAAATGATTCAGGGAAAACGGGTTTTGGTAATTGAGGACGGGCCCACTTTGACTCACGGTGAAATGCCCTTTGGCGCCGGCGTTGTGGCTGCTGAAACGTTCAAAGCTGCTGAAATCGTTGACCCGCGTCCTTTCGCGCAGGGCTCTTTGAAAGAAACGTACAGTGTATATCCACACATCGGCAACGTCATACCGGCCATGGGGTACACACCGGATCAAATCAGTGATCTGGAGAAAACGATTGATAAAGTCGATTGTGATCTGGTGGTTTTTGCCACACCGATTCATCTGCCGCTGGTGTTGAAAATTAAAAAGCCGACGTTGCGTGTGCGCTATGAATACCGGGATCACGGCAGCCCCACACTTGAGGAGCTTATATCTGCACGTCTGCAGTGATTCAAAAAAGGTTTCAGGTTTCAGGTGTCAGGTTTCAGAGAATAGAGATCAGAAAATACATAACAGCAGAGTATCGAAATTGAATATATTGCAAACTTATTCAAAATACTTCTGCGGTTCGATATTCCTTGTTCGATATTCGACATTTTAAAATTTAAAGGCAATAAGCCTGAATTTAAGTACATTACACGCGCAGTCGGTAACCTGACACCTGAAACCTTTTTTTACCTCTAAGGCTAAAATTATCCGGAGGAACAGAAAGAAGGGACATGCAAGAGAAGCGAAAACCCATACTTTTAGTGGCCCTGGGTGGTAATGCCCTCATTCGCAAGGGAGAAGAAGGCACCGTATCCCAGCAATTTAAAAATCTGGCAGTACCGGTTCGTCAAATCGCCGCACTTTCCCAGAATTATAGAATTATCATCACCCATGGAAACGGCCCCCAGGTCGGCAGCCTTTTGTTGCAGCAGGAAAGCTGCCGGGAAGTTCCCAGATTGCCGCTTGAAATTCTAGTTGCGCAGACCCAGGGACAGATCGGCTATATGATTGAATCTACCCTGGACAGCGAATTGATGGATCTGGGCATCCACGTCAAGCCGTTGATCAGTCTGATCACTTATGTGGTGGTCGACGAAGATGATCCTGCCTTTTCAAACCCGTCCAAACCGATCGGGCCGGCCTATAAAAGCAAAAAGGAAGCCCCGCCGGGTTATCCGGTAATCAAAACCGCTAAAGGATTCCGGCGCGTGGTCGTATCCCCGATACCGGTGACGATCATTGAAAAACGCGAAATCAAAAAGCTGATCAATATGGATTTTATTGTGATCTGCTGCGGTGGCGGCGGCATACCGGTGGTGCGCGAGGGCAGGGCCTTTCAGGGGGTTGATGCCGTGATCGACAAAGACCTGGCCAGCGCCAGACTGGCAGAGGAAGTCGGTGTTGACATCTTCTTGATTGCCACGGACGTGGCGGGTGTCGCCCTGAATTACGGTACGCCCGAAGAACAATTTTTGCGCAAGATCGATGTCAAGGCGGCAGTGCGATACATAACGGAAGGTCATTTTCCTGCCGGGACTATGGCACCGAAGGTAGAGGCCGCCATTCAGTTTATCCGTAACGGGGGAAAAAGAGCGGTGATTACATCGATCGAAGAGATAGAATCCGCTGTAAAAAAGGAGGCCGGCACGGAAATAGTGGCTTGAGGATAATTTTTTTCTATCAAATCCACGGCCCTTTATTGAGCGGCCAGATATGTATATTATTACTACTGTATCGGAAAAAAAATACCACCTCTCATCGGTTTGGCTAAAGTGGTATTTCTTTTCTTCTAAATGGCAAATAATTACATAACCATTTGAAATTAAAAAATTTATTGACAACCTTCAATTTGGCTGATAACGAATTCAGATGATACTTTCGGGTTACGCTTTTTTGCTACAACTTCCATTCATTAATCAACTAATGGAGAGGACGATGACTCCCCTCCGCGGGTCTTTGCCTTTAAAATTTTTCGGTACAAGCCTTCAGGGATGCTGTGAATATGTTCTTTGGAGGCTTTTTTATTCGCCTGCAGCTGCACCCGATAGCGGAGGTTAAGCGGAGCGCTTTGTAAAGCGCTCGTAGAGAAGCAGTCAAATGGTTCAAGTTCCTGAACAAAGAGATGATCCTCG